>NZ_SMLD01000234.1:0-12229 GCF_004352805.1 Nonomuraea mesophila | reverse complement strand
GTCAGCGGCTCCTCGGGCGGGGAGGGCGCCGGGTGGGCGCGCATGCCGGCGAGCACCAGCCGCACCGCGCGTTCCCGCAGCTCGTCGCCCAGGTCCGCGGGCAGCGTGGGCAGCCCGCGGACGAGTAGCCCGACGACCCCCATGACGTCGCCCGTGCCGACGTCGGTGCGCAGCGCCCCCTCGTCGTGGGCGGCGCGCACGATCTGGTCGAGCACCTCGAGCAGGCGGACGCGGCCCTCGTCGATCCCGGGTGTGCCGGCCACGCGGTGCACCTGCGCCCCCGCGACCGAGAGGAGCAGGTCGAGCCGCAGGCCGGCGCAGCCGTGGACGAACCGGCTGAGCGCGTCCCAGGCCCACGTCTCCTCCTCGCGCGCCTTCTGTGCGAGCGCGATCATGCGTTCGAGAGCGTCGGCCAGCACGGCGTGGATGAGGCTGTCGCGGTCGGGGAAGTGCCGGTAGAGCGTGCCCGCCCCCACGCCGGCGAGCCGCGCGACCTCGTCCATCGTGGCGTCGGGGCCCTGCTCGGCGAACACCCCCCTGGCCGTGTCGAGGATGAGCTCCCGGTTGCGTTGTGCGTCCGCTCTCAGTTGGCCCGGCGCGCGCATATCGGCTGGCCGCCTCTCGTGTGCTGGGGATCGCTTGACGTGGCTCTCCACAGCAGCATAACGTCTGGAAAGCGGAGAAAAATTCTCCGCTTATAGGGGAAGGCGTGCCCATGATGAAAGCACTGGTCGCCCGGGAATACGGTCCTCCCGGGCTGCTCCGGATCGAGGACCTGCCGATTCCCGAACCGGGCCCCGGCCGGATCCTGGTGAGGATCGCGGCGGCCTCACTCAACCCCGCCGACCTCATGCTCACGAGCGGAGCCATCAAGGACGACTTCGGGCTCGGCTTCCCCTACGTTCCCGGCACCGACTTCGCGGGCACGGTCGTCGGGCTCGGCCCCGGCGTGACCTCCTTCGCGACGGGCGACGAGGTGTTCGGCTTCGGCGCGCCGCCCTCGTACGCCGAGCGCTTCCGCCTGGACGCGGTCACCTCGGGCGCGCTCGCCGAATACGCGACCTTCCACGCCGAGGGCCCCTACGTGGCCACGAGGCCGGAAGGACTCGCGCCCGAGAGCGCCGCGGCGCTGGCGAGCACCGGCATGACAGCCGCGGCGGCCCTGCGGGACGGCGCGTTCCTGCCGGACGAGCGGGTGCTGGTCATCGGCGCGACAGGCGGCATCGGAAGCATCGTCGTGCCCCTGCTGGCCAAGGAGAAGCAGGCCGAGGTCATCGCCACCGCGATCCCCGAGTACACCGGCTACGTGCGCGGTCTCGGCGCCTCGGCCACGATCGACTACCTGGCATGCGACGTCGTCGAGGAGACCCTGCGCCTGCACCCCGGCGGCGTCGACGCCATCGTCAACCTGGTGCTCGGCGGAGAGGGGCTCACCGAGGCGGTCAGGGTGCTGCGGCCCGGCGGCCGGCTGATCACCACGACGCTCGGCTCGCTCGGCCAGGGCTCCCTGGGCAGGGACGACATCACCGTACGAGTCGTCAACGGCCCTCCCAGCCTGCGCCCCGACACCTTCGCCACGCTCGCACTCCGCGCGCTAGACGGAACCCTCGGCGACATGATCAGCCACCGCTACCCGTTCGCGGAGGCCGGGCGGGCCCTGCGGGACCTCGCCGCCGCCCGGCACACCCGCGGCAAGTACGTCGTCTCGATGCCGGACGCTCAGGCCAGCCGCCCGCGATAGACCTCCCTGGCCCGCTCGTACACCTCCAGATGGTCGCCGAGCTGCTCCTCGGTCTCGAACGTGCCGAACTCGCGCAGCAACTCCTCCAGCCGGTCCAGCCACGCCAGGCACCACCGCACGTCCGGCTCCCTGGCCACGGGGGAGCCCGCGACGTCCACGTACACCGGGCTGGTGTGCGCGTACACGCCGCCACCGTGCAGGGTGCGCGGATGCGGCGGGCCGGTGGCGACGGCGACCACGTACGTCGGCTCGTCCGCGACCAGCGACGCGGTCAGCCGCCCCGGCGGGCCCTGCGCCAGCACGCCCCCGGCGGTGCGGATCTCCAGCCGCTCGACCTCGGGGCCGATCGAGGTGACCACGATCTCCGCGCGCTGCCCGGCCGCCAGATCCAGCGTGTCGCCCGGCCCGTGCCCGTTCACGGTGAGCTCCAGCCACGGTCCCGTCGTGGCGAACGTGCGGCCGAGCAGGATCGCCTCGGCGTACGACTCGGCCGTGAGCGGGCCCGCCACGTTGGCGTACACCCGTTCCCACCCGGGCGGGCTCGACGCGGTCCCGCGGCGGCAGAACGACAACACCGCGTCGGTGCCGGCCGTGACCGCGAGCCGGTTGCCCGCCCCGATGAGCCGCCGGTAGACGGCCGCGGTGGCCTCGATCGAGGAGTGGTTGAGCACGTCGAGGGTGTCGACCAGGCCCAGCGCCGCGTCCGCGACGATCTCCCTGGCCGAACAGTTGCGCCCGCGGCCGAGCACCGCGCCGGGCGGATCGTCCTCGCCGAACGCCGTGTGGAACGGATGTCCGTACCCGATCACCCCGCCGAGCGCCCGCAGTTCCTCGCACGCCACGGTGTTGGGCGGCCAGTCGGCCGTGCCCTGGAAGCCCGTGTGACAACGCTGAGGCGGCTCGCGCAGGCCGAACGCGGTGAGGTGCCCCACCAGGTCGCTGCGGTATTCGACGCCGATCCTGGCCAGATGCCTGTCGTCCGACCACGGCAGGTCCTCGCCCGCCCAGTGCGCGAGCGCCTCCAGGTCGTAGACCCGCCCGCTCGCCACGTTGCCTGCCACGAGGTTGAGCACGTGCAGGTCCTCGCCGTGCTGAGCCGCGGCGGCCAGGTCGGGCGCGGTGGGCTCCTCGCCCATCCAATTGAGGTGGACGTGCAGGTCGCCGCCGTACCAGCCACGGGCGGCGGCGTCGTAGAGGCGTTCCGGCGCTAGCTCGACCAGCGTCTCCGCGCCCGCCTCCGGCGTGATGACGACCTCGGCCGAGGTGTACTCCATCCCTCTCGCCACCGTCACCGTGACCGGTTCTGCGGGCACCGCGACCACGAGGTCGTCGCCATGGAAGTACGGCCGCCGCAGGGCGTCGACCTTGCGCGGAGCGCCCTCGGGATACCAGCCCTGGCCGTTCGCGCCCGTGACACTCCACCGGCACGGGAATCCCGCCCGCACCCTGACCGCGGCCGGCGGCGCCCGGCGGCGCAGCGGGGTCAGGTCCACCGGCAGGCCGTCGACCGTGACGGACTCGGCGGTCTCGACCACCTTCGCGCCGCGCGACGGCACCTCGTAGGCGGTGCCGTCCACCACGACCGTGACGGGCTCGTCCCTGCTGGAGTCGAGGAGCAGTGACGTACGCGACGGCCGGTCGTCCAGCACGACCCGCGTCATCGCCTCCAGCGTGACCCCGTCGGGGGTCAGCCGCAGCGCGGGCAGGTTGTCCACGACGTCGCCGCCGAGCGCGTCGCGTACCACCGCGTCGGCGTCCACCTCGCCGAGATGGTCTCCGAGCTCGTCGTGAGGGATGCCGGGACGGCGCTCGGCGAGCACGCGCAGCGCCGCGCCCCAGAAGTCGTAGCGGTTGTCGAGGAAGACGGTGGTCCACGCCTGGACGACGTACGTGAGAGGCGGCTCGCCCCAGCAGACACCGTGCGCGTCGCGCAGCGCACGGTAGCCGGCCAGCGCGCGAGCCACCGGTACGGGGAACAACGGATCGTCACGCATCGGACACTCCCTGAGTCGGACGCGCCGTCATCGTGACATGAATCGACCGCTATGTCCCCTGCGATGAACGATCAGGCACGTCCCAGGCTGAACGTCGGCTGCCCAGGAACGCTCTGCTCGGCGTCCAGCGCCTTGTCGTCCAGGATCGGGGCCGCGTCCTCCGACACGAAGACCCGTACGTCTCCCTTCTCCACGACCTGGTCGCCCGCGTACGGCGTGCTCACCAGGGTGACTTCAAGCGTTCCCGCCTCGTCGGTCTTGGGGGCGATGCGCAGGCCGGCGTCGGCCGGCACCTCCTGGCCGACCATGAGGTCGCGGATCGCCTCAACGGCGTTGTCTGTCAGCGTCAGCACAACAGGCTCCTTTCGGTCGAAACCTCCGCCTCCCCTCCGGCCTGCGCCCCAAACCCGGGCGGACCTGCGCCGGGAAGCGGGCGGCCCGGCATGCCCGTACGGGCCGCGGGTAGCGGGACGCTCATGACCAAGACCGAAAAAGCCGTCATGGACGTGCTGCTCGACCGGTACGGCCGCACGTACGCGGGCGAGGCCGGAATCAAGCTGGCCGACCAGCCGAAACCGCTTTACCAGTTGCTCGTCCTCGCCACCCTGCTCAGCGCGCGGATCTCGGCGGACGTGGCGGTGGCGGCCGCCCGTGAGCTGTTCGCGGCCGGGTACTCGACGCCGAAGGCCATGCGGGAGGCGAGCTGGCAGGACCGGGTGGACGCGCTGGGCCGCGGCCACTACCGCCGCTACGACGAGCGCACCGCCACCATGCTCGGCCGTGGGGCCGAACTGCTGCTCGACCGGTGGAAGGGCGACCTGCGCCGCCTGCGGGACGAGGCGGGCGGCGACCCCCGCGGGATCGGCCGGCTGCTGACGGAGTTCCCCGGCATCGGGCCGACCGGCGCGGACATCTTCCTGCGCGAGGCCCAGGCCGTCTGGCCCCAGATCGTGCCGCACCTGGACAAGAAGGTGCTGGACGGCGCGGCCGACGTCGGGCTGCCGCGTCAGGAGCGCTCGCTGGCCCGGCTGGCCGGTTCCGGTGACGAGCTGGCCCGCCTGTCCGCCGCACTCGTACGGGTGTCCCGCAGCAAGCGCATCGCCCAGGAGGTGAAGTCCGCGGCGGCCCGCTGACGGGGCGCGATGATCCCGCTCTGTTAGGTTCGACCTATGGGTGAGTTTGTGAGCGTCGAGGTGGCCGACCAGATCGCCACGATCCGTCTTGACCGTCCGAGGATGAACGCCCTCAACGGCCAGGTGCAGCAGGAGATCGGCGAGGCCGCCGGCATTGTCGACGCCGACCCGCAGGTGCAGGCGGTGATCATTTACGGCGGCGAGAAGGTCTTCGCGGCGGGTGCCGACATCAAAGAGATGGCCGACATGTCTTATGCCGACATGTCCACGCATTCCCGTACGCTCCAGGACTGCTTCACCGCCGTCACCCGCATCGGCAAGCCGGTCATCGCGGCCATCACCGGCTACGCGCTGGGCGGCGGCTGCGAACTCGCCCTCTGCGCCGACTTCCGGGTCGCCGGGGAGTCGGCCAAGCTGGGCCAGCCCGAGATCCTGCTCGGCATCATCCCCGGCGCGGGCGGCACCCAGCGCCTGCCCCGCCTGGTCGGCCCGGCCAAGGCCAAAGACCTGATCTTCACGGGCCGCCACGTGCCCGCCGCCGAGGCCCTCGCGATGGGCCTGGTCGACCGGGTGGTGCCGGACGAGCAGGTCTACACCGCCGCCCTCGAATGGGCGGCCACGTTCGTCGGCGGGCCCACGGTCGCGCTCCGCGCCGCCAAGCAGGCCGTCGACCAGGGGCTGGAGGTCGACCTGGACACCGGCCTAGAGATCGAGCGGCTGCAGTTCGCCGGCCTCTTCGCCACCGGCGACGCCAAGATCGGCATGCGGGCGTTCGCCGAGAAGTCCAAGCCGAAGTTCACGGGTCGATAACGCCCTACTGGACATGTCACCGCAAACGGGACGGAGCTGCTGGGGACCTTGATAACCCATCGGTAGCTTCGTCCGTCCCGGCTGTGGTTTGCCAGTATCGTGGCGTTTCATGATGCGCGTTCCCGTCCCTGTCCGGCTGCGCAAAGCCGTGCGTACGTGGTTCGACTCCCGTTACATCTCGATCGCCGATCACCGGCAGGACATCAGGGACGCGCTCTGGGAGGTCCAGACGCTGCGGCGGGAGATGGCGACCCTGCAGGGCGAGGTGGAACGCCTGCGGAACGCGCGTCCGCCCGCGGCCGGCACCAAGGCCGGCCGCGCGGGCGCCGGCGACAAGGCAGGCAGCGCCGACACCCGGGCCGACACCCGGGCCGACACCCGGGCCGACACCCGGGCCGACACCCGGGCCGACACCCGGGCCGACACCCGGGCCGACACCCGGGCCGACACCCGGGCCGACACCCGGGCCGACAGCAGGCTCGGTAGCGTCGAGGCCAAGACCCACAAGGCCTACGGAAAGGCCGACGACGCCCACCGGCTCGCGCAGGAGACGGCCAAGGCGCTGGACGGTGTGCTGCAGAACGAGGTCCTCGTCTGGCAGGCCATCGACGACCTGCGTACGCGCCTGCCCGGGGGAGACGCCCCCGCGACCTCCCGTACGGCAGCCGACGCGGAGGACCTTGCGGGGGCCGGGCACGTCCCGCCGGAGGCCGAGCGGACGCCTGGGCGGTCCGAGGATGAGCGGACGCCGGGTCGTTCCGAGGACGAGCGGGTGCGAGGGCGGTCCGAGGAGCAGCCGTGCGCGTGACCTGGACCGGCGCCGACCTGACGTTCCGCCTCGACCCCGACGACGAGATCACCGGCAAGGCCTCCGACGAGCACCCGATCAAGCTCGCCACCAACTCCTGCTCCGTCGGCGGCGTCCCCGGCGACGCGCACCCCGACCTGTTCGCCCTCGCCGCGTGGACAATCGTCGCGCCGTGGACCCGCAGGCGCGTCTCCTTCGACCGGGCCATCTCGGCGGAGCTGGCCGAGGCCCTGCACACCGGCTGGGGGATCGAGGCGGGCCCGGTGGGAGCGGAGCGGCGCCGTCCAGGGGACAGGCTCGCGATCTCGTACAGCGGCGGCGCGGACTCCGTCGCGGCGGCCGCCATCCACTCTGAGGCGCCGTTCGTGCACTTCCAGCGGGTGCCGCACCGGCGGGTGCCCAACCGCTGGCCCCACTACCGGTCCGACGTGCTGGCCAGGCTGGCCGAGCGCACGGGCCGGGAGTTATCCGTGGTCACCTCCGACCTGGAGTACACCCTGGCCGAGCCGCGTCCCGGCTATCCCGAGCACCACGCGGTGGCGGTGGGCGCGCTGCTCATGGCCGACCAGCTGAACCTCGGCGGGCTGGCATTCGGTTATGAACTCGGTTCACGCTGGCTCGGCGGGGATCGCTATGTGTTGCGCTACACCCCCGACAACCCCATGTGGGCGCCGCACGGCAGATGGGGCCGGTTGTTCGCGGCGGCGGGCGTGCACATCGTGCTTCCCGTGGGCGGCGTGAGCGAGGCGGTCACCATGCGCCTGGCCCTGAACTCCGAACTCAGCACGTACGTGCGCTGGTGCCTGCGCGGCACCGACGGGCCGTGCCGCACCTGCGGCAAGTGCCTGTACAAGGAGCTCATCCAGGCCGCCATCGAGCGTCGCCCGCTCGACACCCCCATGACCGCCAGGCACCGCGCCGCCCAGTCGTGGCTGAAGAAGCCGCCCTACGGCGGCCAGGAGATGGTCGAGTACGGGCTCGCGCGCGTCCCCGGCATCGAGCACACCCTGTTCGCGGAGGTGCTCGACTATTTCGACGCCACGGAGGAGTCCACCGCCTGGCTCGACCGCTGCTACCCGAAGGCGCTCGACGAGATCCCGGCCCCGTGGCGGGCCGAGGCGGCGGCGTACATGGAGGCGAACGCCGGGCTCATGACGCACGACGAGGTGCGGCGGGTGGAGACTTGGGGCACCTGACGCCAGGCTGCCGGCCGGGCGGGTGTGGAGCGATGAAGGAGCAGGGCACGTGAAGGTCTATCTGTCGGTGGACATGGAGGGCGTGACGGGGCTGACGGACCCCGAGGAGATGCACGCGGGCAAGCGCGGCTACGAGCGCGGCTGCGAGCTGATGACCGCCGACGCCAACGCCGCCGTCGAGGGCGCGTTCGACGCGGGGGCGACCGGCGTGCTGGTCAACGACGCCCACGGCTCGACCAAGAACCTCCGGATCGACCTGCTCGATCCCCGGGCCAGCCTCGTACGCGGGCCGGGCAAGGCGCAGCGGATGGCGCAGGGCCTCGACGGTTCGTTCCAGGCCGCCTGCTTCGTGGGCTACCACGCCCGCGCGGGCGTGCAGCATGGCGTGCTGAACCACACCTGGATGGGCAAGGAGATCCAGAACGTCTACCTCAACGGCGAGGTGTGCGGGGAGACCCGGCTCGTCGCCGCGTGCGCCGGGTTCCACGGGGTGCCGGTCGCGGTGGTGACCGGGGACGAGGCCGTCGGCGAGGAGGCGCGCGAGCTGCTCGGCGACGTCGAGACCGTCGCGGTGAAGAAGGGGATCGACAAGTTCGCGGCCGAGCTGCTGCCGCCGAGCGTGGCCCAGGCCAGGATTCGTGAGGCCACGGCGCGGGCGCTCGGCCGGTTGAGCGATTTCACACCGTACGAGCTGGCGGCGCCGTACACGCTGGGGGTGGAGTGGAACTCCACCGCCATCGCCGCCGCCGTGGCGCTCGTCCCCGGGGTGAAGTCGGCAGGCTCGCGGCACACCGAGTTCACCACCGACGACTTCACTCAGATCATGGCGCTGTTCGGCATCTTCGCCACCATCGGCGGCCAGGTCGCCTGCGGCAGCGGGCCGTACGGCTGAGACGAGGGTGATCGGTGACGGGCGTAGGGGGCGGGTGACGTGGAAGGCGCGGCGCTGACCCGGCGCGGGTTGCTCGTCGGGCTGGGGGCGGTCGGTGGCGCGGGCGCCATGTACGCGGCCATGGGCGCGTTGGGGCTGGCGCCCTCGGATCAGTCGAAGGACTACGTGGCCCCGAAGCCGGGCGACTTCACCCTGCGCGGCAAGGGCGCGGCCAAGGTCGTGATCATCGGTGCCGGGGTGGCGGGGCTCACGGCGGCGTACGAGCTGAACAAGGCCGGCTATGACTGCACGCTGCTGGAGGCCAGGCAGAAGGCCGGCGGGCGGAACCTGACGCTGCGCGGCGGCGACCGGCTGGGCGAGCTGAACGGCCCGGCTCAGGAGGTGACGTTCGGCGAGGGCGTCTACTTCAACGCGGGCCCCGCCAGGATCGCTCCGTGGATGGTCACCCTCGACTACTGCCGTGAGCTGGGCATCCCGATCGAGACCTTCGTCAACGACAACGCCTCCGCGTACGTGCACACCAACGGGCGGACGATGCGGGCGCGGACCGCCCGAGCCGACATGTATGGATATGTCGCAGAATTACTGGCGAAAGCCACAAATGACGGTGCGTTGGACAAGGCCATCACCAAGGACGACCAGGAACGCCTGCTCGATTTTCTGAGAAGGTTCGGCGACCTGGGGCCCAGGCTGGAATATGAAGGATCGTCCCGCCGCGGTTTCACGAAATTTCCTTCAATAGACGGTGGGGTTCTCCTCGACCCTCCCGGCGCGCTCCACCAGATCCTCGCCGCGGGCACCGGCCGGGCCATCACCAACAACTTCGGCGTCGACCAGGCCACCCCCATGTTCCAGCCCGTCGGCGGCATGGACGCGATCGTCGACCGGCTGGTGGAGGCCGTGGGTGAGGACTCCATCACGACGGGCGCCAAGGTCACCAAGATCACCACCCTGGACGACGGCGTGGAGGTCGTCTGGAACGGCGGCAGCGTCAAGGCCGACTACTGCATCGCCGCCCTCCCCCCGCACGTGCTCGCCAGGATCCCGCACAACCTGGGCGCCCAGGTCACCACCGCGCTGAAGACGCCGGTCCCCGTCGCCGCGGGAAAGATCGGCCTGGAGTACGGAAGGCGCTGGTGGGAACTGGAGGACCACATCTACGGCGGCGTGACGGAGACCGACCTCGACATCACCCACATCTGGTACCCGTCCCACGACTACCACGCGGAGCGCGGCGTCCTCGTCGGCTACTACAACGCCGATCGCGACGCAGAGCTGTACGGAGCCCTCACTCCCGAGGACCGCAGGCGCAGGGCGCTCACGCAGGGCAAGAAGATCCACGGCGAGAAGTACCGCCAGAACGTCCTGTCCAGCGTCTCCATCGCATGGGAGCGCCAGGAGCACATCCAGGGTGGCTGGGTGCGCTGGCCGTCCGTTGATTCGTCCTTCACTCTTCTGCAACGCCCCGCCGGAAGGGTCTACTTCGCGGGCGACTGGCTCACCCATCTGATCGCCTGGCAGGCGGGGGCCATGGAGTCCGCCCGCGGCGTCGTCACGCTGCTGCACCAGCGAGAGCTGCAGTCCCAGTGACGTCGCACGCTGCTCCGGCGACCGGGTTAGGGTCCAAGGAGAAGCGATCGAGGAGATGGGATGAGCTTGCACTGGATGCCCGCGACCGAACGGACCGACCTTCTCGCCGATCCGGTGGCGCGGGCAGTCCCGCACGTGGACGGCGTCGAGGTGGCGGAGATCGACCCCGATCTCGCCGACACGGCGGCGTTCTGCGAGCGCTATGACGTGCGGCTCGACGAGTCGGCCAACTGCGTGGTCGTGGCCGCCAAACGGGGCGGCGAGGTCCGCTACGCCGCCTGCATGGTGCTCGCGACGATGCGGGCGGACGTGAACGGCGTCGTACGCAGGCATCTCGACGCCAGGAAGGCGAGTTTCGCGCCGACGGCCGACGCGGTCGAGCTGACCGGCATGGAATACGGCGGCATCACGCCACTGGGGTTGCCCGACGACTGGCCGGTCCTCGTGGACACGCACGTCGCCGAGCACCCGAGGGTGGTGATCGGAAGCGGTGTGCGCAGGTCGAAGCTGGCCGTTTCCGGGGCCGCGCTGGCCGGGCTGAAGGGGGCCGAGGTTCTCTCGCTGGCCGGCTGACACAAACTGAAGCCGATTCGAGACCGTTGGATGGGAAACCGATGAGCCCTTTCCGGACGTTGTACGAGTGGGAATGTGGCCTCATGGTTCATCTCGTGGGCGGGGACTAAGCCGATATGGTGCTTCATGCCATGAACGATGACCGACTTGGCCCTTACCGGTTGCTCAGGCGGCTCGGTGAAGGCGGGATGGGCGTTGTCCATCTCGCCGCCGACCCGCAGGGGCGGCAGGTGGCGGTCAAGGTCCTGCGTGGGGAGGTCGCCGGCGACGAGGTCGCCAGGCGGCGGCTTTCGCGCGAGGTCGAGACCATGCGCAGGGTGCGGAGCAAATACATCGCCGAGGTGCTCGACGCCGACGTGACCGGCCACCGCCCCTACATCGTCACCCGCTACGTGCCCGGCCGTCCCCTCGACGAGATCGTCAAGGACGACGGCCCGCTCGACCTCGACGCGCTGCTCAAGGTCGCGCACGGGGTGGCGTCGGCGCTGGCCGTCGTGCACTCGGTCGGGGTGATCCACCGTGACCTCAAGCCGGGCAACGTGCTGATCCTCGACGGCGAGCCCGTGCTGATCGACTTCGGCATCGCCCAGGCGGTCGACGCGACGCGGCTGACGCAGACCGGCATGTTCATCGGCACGCCCGGCTACCTCGCGCCCGAGATCATCGAGGGCCAGGAGGCCGGCCCCGAGGTCGACATCCACGCGTGGGCGGGCACGCTGCTGTTCGCCGCGACGGGCCAGCCGCCCTTCGGCAAGGGCACGCTGGAGATGGTCTTCTACAACATCACGGCGGGCAAGGCCGACATCGGCGCCGCCCCCTCGACGTTGCAGCCGCTGCTCAAGGCGGCCTTCCAGCGCAATCCGGCCAAGCGCCCCAAGGCGGCCGACCTGGCCGAGCAGACCGCCAGGATGTTGCCCCAGCGGCCGCCGGGCGGCGCTCCCGACGAGCTCTCCACCATGCCGCGGCCCGACACGTCCCCGGCCGGCTTCCCGCCTCCCGCGGCCGACAGCCCGTCCCACGACGTGTCCACACCGCCGGTGACGCCGCGGCGGCTGCTCGAGAGCCAGGACCATCCGGCCACCCCGCCACCCCAGGACCAATACGTCTCCCTCCTGCCCAACCAGGCCGACCCCTGGCCGACCCGCCGGGTGTCGCCGGAGGAGCTGCGCCGGATCCAGCGCGAGGGCGGGGCGTCGCAGCCCTGGCCCGCGCAGCCCGGCGGCAGGGCCGCGCCGCCGGGCGAGGGCGACGTGCCCACCAGGCGGGTGCGGCCCGACTCACCGGAGTTCCGCGGCCTCAACGCGGGCCCGCCCGCCGACGTCAGGCCGGGCACAAGCTCAGGCGGTGGACCGGGCGGAGGGCTGGGCACGGGTCCCGGCGCAGGGCCAGGCCAGGGTCCCGGCGCGGGGCCGGGTGCGGGCCCTGGCGCGGGTCCCGGCGGGCCGGTCCCAGGCCGGTCCGGGCCGGGCCACGACTACGGCCGCCCCACGCC
>NZ_SMLD01000233.1:0-12349 GCF_004352805.1 Nonomuraea mesophila | reverse complement strand
CCTCCTCCCCAACTTCGGTCGCCCCACCCGGCTCGACTACGCCGACGTGAGTACCCTCCACGGGAACGACCAGCTGCTCCTGACCACCCTCCAGGGAGTGGTCAACCGCCGTAACCCGCGCCTCTACTTCAACTTCAACAAGGAGAACTTCGACGTCCCGTGGCTCGACAGCCTGGGCGCGCGCATCACCCGCCACGACAACGCCCTCGACCTGGTCGCCCGCTACGGCCGCCACGCCCGCGGCGCCATCCTGCACGACCCCGACGTCCCCGACTCGGTCAACATCGCCACCACCCTCGCCGGCCTGGAGGGGGCCGTGGCCGCCACGGCCGAGCAGGCCGCCGAGTACGGCTTCAAGACCATCACCGACCTGCGCGGGAAGTTCAAGCCCGACGACGTCCTCGGCACCTACCGGTGGCAGCTCGACAACCTGTTCCCCCGCTGCACCCACGCCCTGCTCAGCGGCCTGCCGCCGACCAGGACCGTGAGCGTGGAGGACGTGCCGTGGCGCGAGGTCGCCCGGGAGACCGAGCGCATCCGCGACACCTCCAACCGCGAGGTGCGCACCTTCGACCTGAGCCAGGAACTGTCCGGCGAGGACGGCGTCTACCTGCGCTTCCAGGACTCGTTCGGCGACGACGGCTGGGGCCCCTCGGTCGGCGCGGTCACGGTCAAGGCCGACGGCAAGGAGATCGCCTCCTTCACGCCCGGCACGGAGGCCGAGGAGCCGTACCTGTTCGACGGCGTCAACTCCTCGATCGGGGCCAAGCAGAACCGGTTCTCCGACGGAGGCGGCTACTTCGTCTACCGTTTCACCGCGCCGGAGGGCACCCAGCAGCTCACCGTCGACGTGGACCTGTGGAACCAGTTCCTGGTGACAGCCACCACCACCGCGCCGACCAGGATCGAGCCCTTCCCCTATTTCCGCGACTACACCGTCGCCATGCGCGCCATGGTCTTCTGGCTGCCGCCCAGCGGCCAGACGGGCGAGCTGCTCGACGAGATCCTCGGCAAGGTCAAACCGACCACGCCGTACGCCGGGTGGTTCTCCAACGACGTGGCCGGCGAATGGGGCGGCGTCGACCGTGCCTCGCAACACGCCGTCGAGGTCATCCCCGCCGACTACTACATGAACGCCACCGTGCACGCCGGCGTCCAGGCCAAGGTCTCCGACCGGGTGCCGCCGCGGCCGCGGGCCACCCTGCGCAACCGCGTCTACCTCACGCTCACCGTCGGCGAGGGCGACAACGTCCAGTACTGCCAGCGCAGGATGCGGCAGATCTGGGACGACGACAAGCGCGGCGAAGTGCCCACCAACTGGACCGTCAGCCCCCTGCTGGCCGAGATCGGCCCCGCGATCCTCGCCTACTTCCAGCGCACCGCCACGCCCAACGACCTGCTGATCGCCGGGCCGTCGGGCGCCGGCTACACCTACCCCGGGTCGTGGCCGGAGGAGGCGCTGGACGCGTACACGAAGCTGACGGGACGTTTCCTGCGCAGGACCGGCATGGACCTCGTCTACGCCTACAATCACCGCAACGAGGAGGACGACGGCTGGGTGGCCTTCGACGAGCGCATCGTGGGCTCGTACAGGAAGAACACCGGCCTGCGCGGCATCATCCAGTCGTGGGAGGCCGGCGACCTGCAGATCAACCCCGCCGGGCTGCCCGTGATCGGCAACTTCATGCCGCACGGCAACGCCCAGGAATACCACGACACGCTGGTCCAGCACATCGAGGGATGGGACGGCGGCAAGCCGCTGTTCATCGCCGGCGCCGTCAACGCCTGGAACTGGTCGCCGAGCGACATCGCCGAACTCGGCACGCTCCTCGGCGACCCCTTCGAGATCGTCCGCGGCGACGTGTTCTTCAAGCTGCTCGGTGACCACCTCGGACAGTGATCACAGGCGGAGCTCGGGTGGGAAGCCGGTCCACCTGAGCTCCGCCGGCAGGTGGGCCATGTCGTTGAAGAACAGCACGGACGACGGGCGGCCGGGCGCGTAGCGGATGACGGTCAGGGCGGCGTTGCAGTGGTTGACGCCCAGCCAGCGCCAGTCCGGGGCGTCCATGGCGGCGCGTACGAGCCAGCCGATCAGGAAGTTGTGCGTGACCACCAGCTCGTGGCGGGTCTGCGCGGCCGGCCCCGTGAACCGCTCCACGGCCTCGCGAGCCAGCGCCGGGCCGTCGCGGCGCTCGTCCTCGGGGAAGCGCCCGACGAACTCGAGGAAACGGTCGGCGTACTCCTCCGGCAGGTCCTGCCTGACCGGGACGTACGGGATGTAGTCGCCGGCCGCCCGCGACTCGACCAGCGGAACTCCTGGGAGCCGCTCGCCGACGAGGCGCGCGGTCTCGGCCGCACGGGGGAGCGGGCCGTGGTGCACGGCGGCGAGCGGCACGTCGCTGAGCCGCTCGCCGAGCAGCGTGGCCTGGCGGCGCCCCGCGTCCGTCAGCCGGCCGTCGGGCGTGGCGTCGCCGTGGCGGGCGAGGTAGAGGTAGCGGGTCATGGGGTTCTCACTCCACCGGTCGGTTTTGGGGCGTCTGTGGCATCGTAGGGGGGGTGGCCGCCGATGAGACCCGTGACGGGGTCGCCCTGACCAACCTCGACCAAGGGCTGTTCGACGGCGCCGGCGCCACCAAGCGCGACCTGGTCGACTACCTCGACGCCGTGGCCGGCCGCATCGTGCCCGTCCTGCGCGACCGCGCGCTCTCCGTGATGCGCGTCCGCCCAGGACAGAAGCCGTTCATGCAGAAGAACCTGCCGAAGTACGCGCCCGGCTGGGTCAGATCCGTCACCGTCTGGGCCGAGGCGTCGCAGCGGCAGGTGACGTACGCGCTGTGCGACGACAGGCGTACGCTCCTGTGGTTCGCGAACCAGCGGGCGGTGGAATACCACCCGGCCTTGTTCGCCGGCGACCGGCCCACGCACCTGATCCTCGACCTCGACCCGCCCGAGCACGACGACTCCTTCGCGCTGGCCGTGCGCGGCGCGTTCCTCGTGCGCCAGGCCATGAGCGACGCCGGGTTGTCGGGGGCGGTGAAGACGAGCGGGGCCAAGGGCGTGCACGTGTTCGTCCCCGTGGCCGGCGACACGGCGGTGGACGACCTCGCGGCGGCCACCCGCGCGCTGGCGGCCCGCGCCGAGCGGCTGGACCCGGCGCTGGCGACCACGGCGTTCATCAGGGAGGACCGCGAGGGCAAGGTGTTCCTCGACTCCACGCGCGCAGGTGGCGCGACGGTCGTCGCCGCCTACAGTCCCCGCATCCGTCCCGGCGTGCCCGTCTCCTTCCCGGTGCCCTGGGACGACCTCGACCGCGTGAGGCCCGCCGACTTCACCGTGCACACGGCGGCCGGGCTGCTCAAGGACGCCGACCCGTGGGCGGAGCTCATGCCCGCGCCGCAGCGGCTGCCCGCCGACCTGGTGGAGGAGGGGCACACCATCCCGGTGGCCCGCGTGCAGGCGATGCATGAGGGCAAACGCCGCGCCCGCGCACGCCGGGGCAAGTAAACGCGTTACTCGAACATGTCCTGATTTTGCCGCAGGAGAAGGCCTTGTCTGCCTTGTAGCTGGGGATTTACCTCCCGATCGCGGCTCGGGGGAATGTCGCATTCCCATCCACGACAGGGGAATCGTTCATGCGCAGAATCGTCACCGCACTGATCGCCGCACTGGCCCTGCCCCTGCCGCTCCTGAGCGGGCCGGTGACCGGGCCGGCGTCGGCCCAGGCGGCCGGGCCGGCCGACACGTATGCGGACCGGCTGGTCAGGCAGGTGCGGGGCGCGAACGTCGAGGAACATCTCCGCGCCCTCCAGGCGATCGCCACAGCGCACGGCGGCAACAGGGCCGCGGGCACGACCGGCTACGACGCCTCCCGCGACTACGTGGTCGGCAAACTGCGCGCGGCCGGCTACAAGGTCACGTTCTCGCCCGTCGAGTTCGTCGAGAGCTGGACCGAGAACAGCCCGCCCGTGCTCACCGAGACCGCGCCGGGGCGGCGGGAGTACGTCCCCAAGCAGGACTTCTTCGCCTTCGAGCCTTCCCCGGCCGGCGACGTGACCGCGCAGGTGCAGGCCGTGGACCTGACGCTGCCCCCGGCCGCCACGCCGTCCTCCACCAGCGGCTGCGAGGCCTCCGACTTCGACGGGTTCGTGGCGGGCCGGATCGCGCTCATCCAGCGCGGCACGTGCGCCTTCTCCCAGAAGGTGCGCAACGCCAAGGCGGCGGGCGCCGCCGCGATCATCGTGTTCAACGAGGGCCAGGAGGGACGTACGGAGGCCGAGCAGCTCGACATCGGCGAGTGGCGGGCCGGCATCCCCATGGTGTACGCCGACTTCGCGGTGGGCGAGCGGCTGGCCGCCGCGCGGGACGCGACCGTCCGGCTCACCGTCGACTCCACCGTCGCGATCGGCACCGACCACAACGTCATCGCCGAGACCCGCGCCGGCGACCCGGACAACGTCGTCATGCTCGGCGCCCACCTCGACAGCGTGCCCGCCGGTCCCGGCATCAACGACAACGGCTCAGGCACCGCCGCCATCCTGGAGGTGGCCGAGGAGATGGCCCGCTTCCCGGTCAGGAACCGGGTGCGTTTCACCTTCTGGGCCGCGGAGGAACTCGGCCTGCTCGGCTCCGACCAGTACGTCTCGTCCCTGCCGCAGAGCGAACGCGACCGCATCCGGCTCTACCTGAACTTCGACATGGTGGCGTCGCCCAACTTCGCGTACAAGCTGTACGACGGCGACGACTCCGACGACACCGGCGCCGCGGCGGGCCCGCCCGGCTCGGCCCAGATCGAGCGGCAGTTCCAGGCCTTCTACCGCTCCCGCGACCTGCCCACCGTCGGCACCGACTTCGACGGCCGCTCCGACTACGGCCCCTTCATCGCCGTCGGCATCCCGGCGGGCGGCATCTTCACCGGCGCGGAAGGCGTCAAGACGGCCGCGGAGGCGCGGTTGTTCGGCGGCACGGCGGGCACCGCGTACGACTCCTGCTACCACCAGGCGTGCGACACGATCGGCAACATCGACACCACGGCGCTCGACGTGAACGCCGACGCGATCGCCGACTCCGCCGCCCGTTTCGCCTTCGACCTGCGCTCGATCCCGCGCCGCACAGCTCCCGCGACGCGGGGCGAAGGCTCATGAGGGCACGGTCAGCCGGGGGCGCAGCGCCGCCGACATCGCCTCGGGTTTGTCGGCGAAGAACCGGATCGAGGTGATCTCGGCCCGGCGGCCGAGCGGGGCCCCAGCATGAACGCCTGCTCTCCGGCGTAGGAGAAGGAGCCCGCCCCGCGCGGGACGCCGTGGGGCCTGCGCACGATCCACAACGCGATGCTGGCCAGACCCTTCAGCTCGAACCCGAGGACGCGCAGCGCGGCTCTGACCATCGTGCTCCCCTCTTCGGCCGGACGCCTCCCATGAGAAACAATGACGTCGCGTCAAGGTCAACTTCGTGGCACGCGCACGGCCGGCGCGGTCAGGGCCGCGACGACGCAGGCCACGCTCAGCACGGCCCAGACGGCGTCGTACGTGCCGAGCAGGTCGCGGGCGCTCGCCCCGAGGAAGGCCGCGGCGCCCGCGCCGAGCTGGTGGGCGGAGTTGGCCCAGCCGAAGACGATGGGGCCGTCGTCCCCGTAGCGGCGCTGGGCGAGCGCGATGACCGGCGGGACGGTGGCGACGTCGACGAGGCCGTAGACGACCGCGAACCCGACCAGGGACGGCTGGACGGTGGCGGAGAGCACCATCGGCAGCGCCAGCAGGGTGAGGGCGCGGACGGCGAAGAAGCAGGCCAGCAGGTGGCGCGGGTCGAAACGGTCGGTGAGCCAGCCCGAGCCGGCGGCGCCCAGGGCGGAGAAGACGCCGATCAGGGACAACATCGACGCGGCGGCGGTCGCGTGCATGCCGTGGTCGTGGGCCGCGGGCACCCAGTTGCTCCACATGATGCCGTTGGTGGTGGCGCCGCAGATGACGAACATGCCGGCCAGCAGCCAGAACGTCCCGGTGCGGGCGGCGTCGACGAGGACCGTGACGGTGCGGCGCGCGGCTCCGGGGACGGGAGCGGGCTTGGCGACGAAGCGCTCGCCCCCGTACGGCGGCGCGCCGACGTCGGCCGGGTGGTCGCGCAGCAGCAGCGCCACCACGGCCGACACGGCCAGGGCGGCGAGGGCCAGCGTCACGACCGGGGGCCGCCAGCCGAACCGGTCGACCGACCAGGCGAGCAGCGGCAGGAAGACGAGCTGTCCCAGATGGCTGGACGCGCTCAGGACCCCGGTGACCAGCCCGCGACGCCGTACGAACCAGCGGCCGGTCACCATGGCGGCGAACGTCATGGTCAGGCAGCCGCTGCCGAGGCCGATCAGGACACCCCAGTACACGACGAGCTGCCACGGCGCGGTCATCACGCTGGTGAGCAGGGCGCCGGCGGCGATGAGCAGCATGGCGCCCGCCGCCACGCGGCGGAGGCCGGCGCGTTCCATGAGGGCCGCCGCGAAGGGCGCGGTGAAGCCGAAGAAGATCATGTTGACGGAGGCGGCCAGGGCGATCTGGCCCCGGTCCCAGGCGTACTGCTGGTGCAGCGGGGAGATCAGGAGGCCGGGCACGGTCGTGAAGGCGCCGGCGGCCACGATGGCCGCGCCCGCCACGGCCGCCACGATCCACGCGCGGCGCGTGCCGGGGCGCGCGCCGGGCTGCGACGGCGACGAGGTCTGTACGTGCTGAACCATGGCTCCAGCCTTTCGGCGCGGTCACCCGTCGACGAGTGGCTGGATAGCCGACATGCGCAACAATATGGCCATGCGTTCAGTTTTCTCCCGTCCCGTACGCCATCGCGTCGCCGTACTCGCGCGCGAGATGACCCTGCCGATCGAGCTCGGCATCGTCCACCAGGTGTTCGGGCAGGCCCGCGCGGGGGCGTCGGCGGCAGGTGAGCCGCTGTACGAGGTCGTCACGTGCGCCCTGCGGCCCGGCGCGGTGCGTACGGACGGGGACTTCACCGTCAACGTCGAGCACGGCCCCGAGGCGCTGGCGGAGGCCGACACAGTGATCGTGTTGTCCTCCTACGAGGACTACGAGCAGCGGGACGCCGCGCTCAGCGCGCCGCTCGCCGGCGCGTTCGCCCGCATCAGGCCCGGAACCCGCGTGGCCTCGATCTGCACGGGCGCCTTCGTCCTGGCCTCCGCCGGCCTGCTCGACGGGCGGCTCGCCACGACGCACTGGCGCTACGCCGACCGCTTCGCCCGGCTGTTCCCGCAGGTGGAGCTGGACGCGAACGTCCTGTACGCCGACGGCGGCGACGTCCTGACGTCGGCGGGATGCGCCGCGGGAATCGACCTGTGCCTGCACATGATCCGCCGCGACTTCGGCATGGCCGTCGCCAACGACGTCGCCCGCCGCACCGTCGTGCCGCCGCACCGGGAGGGCGGGCAGGCGCAGTACGTCCGCCATCCCGTGCCGGAGCCGTCGTCGCCCTCCACCGCGGCCGCCCGCGAGTGGGCCCTGCGCCGGCTGGGCGAGCCCGTCACCCTGGCCCAGATGGCCGCCAAGGAGGCCATGAGCGTACGCACCTTCACCCGGCGCTTCCGCGACGAGGTCGGCACCACCCCGATGACCTGGCTCACCCAGCAGCGGGTCGAACGCGCCAGGGAACTCCTGGAGGAGTCGGACCTGCCCGTGGACCAGGTGGCCGAGCGCGCGGGGCTCGGCACGGCCGCCAACCTGCGCAAACACTTCCACGCCGCCGTGGGGACCTCGCCCAGCGCCTACCGTGCCACCTACCGTGCGCTGGACGCCGTGGCGTGACCCCGTGCGTCAAGCGGCGGGCGAGCCGCTCATGGCGGCCGCGAACTCGGTCACGGCGGTGAGGAACTCCTGGGGCTTGTGGTCGTGGATGACGTGCCTGGCGTCGATCCGGCGGTAGACGGTCTGAGGGGCGAGCTCGCGCACCCGGGCGGCGTCGTCGTCGTCCATGGCGCCGACGAGGCCGTACGCGCAGAACCGGTTCCAGTTGGCGTGCAGCAGCAGGACGGGCGCGGTCGTCGCCCGCAGCGCGGCCGCGTGGGAGAAGTCGCCGTAGAAGCGGCCGTCGACGAACGCCCTGGCGAAGTCGGGGTCGAACATCGACGCCGATCGGATGAGGTCGTCGAGCGAGCCCGGCAGCCAGCGCACGCCCAGCGAGGCCGGGCTGCCCGGGTGCCTGCGCCGGTGCCGGGCGACCAGGCGGTCGAGGAGGTCGACGAAGCGGCCCGGCATCCGGATGGTCTTGTTCTCCTTGACGGGGATCTCCTGGCGGTAGACGTCTGCCACGCGCTGCCGGTCGAGGTCGCCGAGCACGTCCACGGTGTGCTTGAGGCTGCCGTAGACCCAGCGGTCGCGGTCACGGAAGCGCGGCATCTCGGCCGAGAAGATCGGCGGATCCTCCAGGACGACCGCCGCGACGTGGTCGGGGACCCTGGCGGCGCACCACAGGGCGAGCACGCCGCCCGAGGAGTTGCCGCTGACGATCGCGGGCCGCCCGACCACCTGCCGCAGGAAGCGCGCGATGTCCGTGCCCGCGGAGTCCCACGAGTAGTCGCCGGGGGTCCACGAGGAGCTTCCGTGCCCCCGCACGTCGATCGCGTACACCGTGAACTGCCGCGCGAGCTCCGGCATGACCTTGCGGTAGCTGCTCCACAGGCTCATCTGGCCGGGGATCAGGAGCAGGGGCGGGTCGGTCCCGGGGCCCCGCACGTAGTTGATCAGCACCCCGCCGAGGTCGGCGAGCTCCTGGTGGAAGCCCGCCTCGGCGAGGGCGGGCGGCAGGGGGTCGCGCCGGCCCTCGTAGGGGTTGCGGTAGCCGGTCATCGGCTCGGCTCCTCGGGGTCGGCGGGCGGGTCGTCCTGCACGGCGAGGACTCCTGTCGCGAAGCGCCGGAAACGCTCGTTGTCGACCAGCGCGATGCCCTGATCGGCGTCCACCAGCACGAGGAGGGTGTCGCCCGGCTGGATGCCGAGCAGGTCACGCGCGTCCTTGGGGATGACGATCTGGCCCTTCTCGCCGATCTTCACCGTCCCCACGATGTAGCGGCCGTCCGGCCCCTCGATCATCTTCCCGGCCATCGCACTCCGCCCTCTTCTCCGGTGGGTCAAGTGTCACTATACCTACTTTTCCTACTTATCTCCCCTCGGTGGTGTCATGCCGATTCCGTCCACCCGCGTGATCCGGTTGAACCCGCACAGGGCTGACCGGCGTACCCCCTGACGAAACGGCGCTCGGCGGTGTCCGTGAACGGGACGCCGGCGGGCCCGGGCCCCGGCTGCCAGGAGGACGACGATGGACTTTCTGGGATGGAGTGACGGACTGGCCCTGCTGCCGCGCGACTACCTGGCGGAGGGCGAACCGCTCGTCGCCGTCGTCCAGGCGGCCGGGCCGTACGAGGGGGAGGCGCTGCACCTGCTCGCGCTGGGCACCGCCGCCACCATGGCCAGGCTGCACCTGGGCGGGATCGCGGGGCTGCGGCTCAACCCCGG
Organism: Nonomuraea mesophila; assembly: GCF_004352805.1. NCBI lineage: Bacteria > Bacillati > Actinomycetota > Actinomycetes > Streptosporangiales > Streptosporangiaceae > Nonomuraea > Nonomuraea mesophila. Next base: position 2,850 of record NZ_SMLD01000233.1, on the reverse strand, counting down.
CAACGTCATGATCGGGCCGGAGGGGCGGGCGTTCTTCGCGCCGGGGCCGCGCAGCAGCGAGTTCCCCTCCGCCGACGTCAGGGACTGGGCGGACGTGATCGTCTTCGCCGCGACCGGGCGGCCGGTCCGCGATGGCGAGCGCCCCTACCTCGGGCAGGTGCCCGAACTGCGGGTGGTGATCGAGGAGTGCCGCCGCCCGAACGCGCTGTCCCGCCCGGCGGCGATCGACGTGGTACGCGCCCTGCTCGGCGACCCGTGGGAGGACCGCCGCGCCACGGTCCGCGAACTGCTCCAGGAGGCCGAACGCTGGACGGCGCCGAAGACACAGCCCACCCCGTCGATGGCGGACGGACGGTCCGGAAGGTCGTAGGCCGGGCCGCCGCCGAGCCCGGTCACACGCCCGCTTCCGTCCGTACGTGCAGGGCGCGCCACCCGGCCAGGGCCAGCACCGTCATCGTGGCCGTGGCCGCCGAGGCGATCGCGAAGCCGCCGTGCGCCCCGGCCGCGTCCACCGCGTGCCCGGCGGCCGCCGCCGCGGCGGCCGAGCCCGCCGCGCTCGCCGAGGTGGCCCACGCGAACGCCTGGGTGAGGGCGTACGGGTGCACGACCGACTCCGTGAACACCGTCGCGAGCACCAGGATGGGCGTGACCATCGTGCCGGTCAGCGCGATCGCCACCCCGGCGCCCGGCAGCGAATCGGTCACGAGCAGCGGCAGGCACGCGCCCGCGAGCAAGGACGTACAGAGCGCCAGTTGCGCACGCGGTGCGACCCGCAGGCGGCGCAGCCCGTACAACCAGCCGGTCACCAGCCCGCCGCAGCTCGACGCCGCATAGAGCGGAGCGGCGGCGGCGGGAGCTCCGTGCTCGACGGCGAAGGCGGTCACCGAGACCTGCATCGCGCCGAAGAACACACCGATGGCGAGGTTGAGCCCCGCGATCACGGTGAATCCCGGCCGTAGCAGTGACCGGCCCGCCCGGCGGCGTTCGCCGGCCTCGGACGCCGCCGCGGGAGCGGTGCGCCGCTGAGTGGCGAGCGCCAGCCCGCCCGCCACCACCAGGCCGGCCGCGAGCGCGGTCCCGATCCCGGGATGGCCGCTCGCCCCGACCGAGCTGACCACGACGGGACCGGCCAGGTAGGCCACCGCGTTGGCCAGCGACTCCAGCGTGAAGGCGGCGGGCAGCTCGGCTTCCCGGCCGCCGCGCAGCAGGGCCGACCAGCGGGCCGCGGACAGCGCGCCGAGCTGCGGGATCGTCGCGCCGGCCACCGCTCCGGCCGCCGACATCGACCACGTGGGGCTGCCGGCCGCGACGAGGGCCAGCAGCGTGGCGACCGCGACGGCGTGGGCGAGCAGCACGGGCGGCAGCACCCGGGTCTGGCCGAAGCGGTCGACCAGCCGGCCGAGTTGCGGCCCGGCCACGGCCTCCGCGACGGCGAAGGCGCCGGTCACCAGGCCGGCGACGGCGTAGGAGCCGGTCCGGCCGTGGACCAGCCAGACGAGGCCGAGGCTGGTCATCGCGATGCCGATGCGCCCCGCGGTGGCGGTGGAGAAGAAGGCGGTGGCGCCAGGAGTGCGCAGCAGGGTGCGGTAGGTCGCCGGTAGCACGGCGCGTCCCTTTCGCCGCCCGGCGGGGCGGGACCACCCGGGGCCGTCGGCGTCCTGATGTGCCGACCCGTGGTCATCGCCTGGAACCGTCCAGTGCCGGCGCGGAGTGGGGACGCGCACCCCACGCCGAGCTCCGTCACCGGGCAGAAGTCTCACAGTGATCGTTGTCGGTTCCAGAGCCTAGGCGTGCGGCTCGGGCCGGGTCCAGTGATGATCCGCGCCGGCGTGCTTCCGGCCCTGTCGCGTCGCCGCCGTACGATGCGCAGGTCAGAGGGGTGGCGGCCGGCCAGGCCATGATCAAAATCACGAACTCAGGAGAGTTAACGCGATTTATCGGTTAAATCTAGCTGGGTGGCGAATAGGGCAAACGACCTGCCCTGCGACCGGCTGCTGGCTAGAGTATTAATTCTCAATAGCAGCGTACCTAGCGCGATATTTCGTGATAACTCAGCGCAAGGAGTCCTCCCCCTTGTGAATCACCGCGTAACGGACGAAGCCATGGTCCGAGCCCTCTACCACGAGTACGGCGCCCCCCTGATGGCCTTCGCCATCCGGCTGACGGGCGGCGATCGGCGCTGGGCCGAGGACGTCGTGCAGGAGACCCTGGTACGCGCCTGGCGCAACCTCCACGAGCTGCGCACCGACACGGGCTCGCTCATGCCGTGGCTGGCCACGGTGGCCCGCCGCGTGGTCATCGACGACCACAGACGCTCGGCCGCCCGCCCTCTCGACACCGTCGACGACATCCAGGACCGAGCCGCGCCCGTGGCCGCGGAGGACGAGCGCCTGTTACGGGAGATCGTGGTGACCGAGGCGATGCTCTCGTTGTCGCCCGCCCACCGTCAGGTGCTCACGGAGACGTTCCTGCTGGACCGCACCGTCCAGGAGGCGGCGGAGACGATCGGCGTGCCGGTGGGCACGGTGAAGTCCCGCGTGTACTACGCCATGCGCGCGCTGCGCGTGGCGCTCGAGGAAAGGGGGGTGACGCTGCCATGAACGTGGTGCGTCACGACGACAGGGGGGTGACGCCACGATGACGGAGGTGCGTCACGAGGACGTGGCCGCGTACGCGCTGGGCCTGCTCAGCGAGGAGGAGAAGACCGCCTTCGAACACCACCTGGCCGGCTGCGGGAGCTGCGCCGCGGAGGTGGGGTCGTTCACGGCGATGGGGGAACTGATCAAGGGGGTGCACCCGGACGACCTGCTGCCCAGCCCGCCCGACCCGCAGGTGGAGTCGGTCCTGGTG
>NZ_SMLD01000232.1:0-12477 GCF_004352805.1 Nonomuraea mesophila | reverse complement strand
TCCCCGATCTGCCCGGCCCCCCGGAGAAGGGACACCCAGCGTGACACTCGCCATGCACGGAGGCGCTCCCGTCAGGACGGCGCCCTGGCCGGCCTGGCCGCCGCCCGTCGACCCCGCCCAGCGCGACCTGGTGACCAAGGTGCTGGAGAGCGGCCTCTGGGGCGCCACGCAGGGCGGCTCCGTGGTCGCGGACCTGACCGCCGCGTTCGCCCGCCGCTCCGGCGTCCGGCACGGCGTCGCCGTCGCCAACGCCACGCTCGGGCTGTTCGCGGCGCTGCGCGGCCTGGGCGTCGGCAAGGGGGACGAGGTGATCGTGCCGGCGTACACGTTCGTGGCCTCGGCCACCGGGGTGCTGCTGGCGGGTGCGACCCCCGTGATCGCCGACGTCGACCCCGTGGACCTGCACCTGTCGCCGGACGCGGTGCGGGCCGCGCTGACCGGCAGGACGGCCGCGATCATGCCCGTGCACCTGGCGGGCAGCCCCGCCGCCATGGACGCGCTGAACGACCTGGCCACCCGCCATGGTCTGGCGGTCGTCGAGGACGCCGCACAGGCGCACGGCGCGACGTACAAGGACCGCCCGGTCGGCGGACTGGGCGACGCGGGCGTCTACAGCTTCCAGGCGAGCAAGGCGATGACCGCGGGCGAGGGCGGGCTGATCGTCTGCCGCGACGGGTCCGTGCACGAGCGCGTCTGGTCGGTCTGCAACCTCGGCCGCGCGCTGGGCGGGCAGTGGTACGGCCACCCGTCCGTCGGCTGGAACCTGCGCCTCACCGAGCTCCAGGCGGCGGTGCTGCTGCCCTGGCTGGACCGGCTCGACGACGAGATCGACCGCAGGAACACCTTCTGTGCCGCCGTCGAGCGCGAGCTGGCCGGCGTCCCCGGGGTCACCGCGGTGCCCGCGACGGAGGGCACCACCCGCGACTCGCGTCACCTGCTCATGCTGCGCCTCGACGCCGGCGTGGACCGCGCGTTCCTGCTGGAGGCCATGGCCGCCGAGGGGGTGCCGCTGGACGCCGGCTACCCGCCGCTCGCCACCATGTCCGCGCTGGCCGCTGAGGGCGCCCGCGCCGAGCCGGGCCCCGTCGCGGCCGAGGCGTCGGACACCGTGGTGTGGGTGCGCCAGTCGATGCTCATGGAGGACCCGGCCGCCGCGGCCGACATCGCGCAGGCCTTCGCGAAGGTGCTGCGCCACACCTGAAACGCGAATTAGGACCTTTACCGTAATCGATCTATTGACGCTCAAGGCGCGTCTCTCTAGGTTTCGGTCATGACCTTAATTGGAAGAGTGCTCGCGGCCGCGATGGCGGCCCTCCTCGTGACGCTGGCCGCCGCCCCCGCCGGCGCGGCGCAGCGCCGTACCGAGGATTTGGGCGTGCCCCTGGAGGACGTGCTGCTGATCGGCGGCGTGGTGGCGCCCGGCCCCGGCGGCAGGACCGTCCTGTGGGGCGTGTCGTCCGGCAGCCCCGCCCATCTCAACGCCGTCGACCCGGCCACCGGGGAGGAGGTGGCCAGGTACGACCTGCCGGGCGCGGAAGGCTCCTGGGCCGTGGACGCCGCCCAGGACGGCAGCGTCTACGTCGGCACGTACGGCGACGGACGGCTCTACCGCTGGACCGACCAGGGCGGCGTGCAGGACCTCGGCCGTCCCCTGGCCTCGGAGAACTTCGTCTGGACCGTCGCGGCCGGCGAGGGCGCCACCGTCTACGGTGGCACCTACCCGGGAGGCCGCCTGTTCGCCTACGACCCCGAGAGCGGCGTACGCGACTACGGAAGGATCTCGCCCACCCACTCCTACGTCCGCAGCGTCTCCTACGCCGACGGGAAGATCTACGCGGGCACCGAGGACCCCGCCGCGATCTTCGAGATCGACGCCGCCTCCGGCACGTCCGAGCAGATCCCCCTGCCCGACGGCCTCGACCCGGCGGGCAAGTGGGCCTACGACGTGAACGTCGCCGCCGGCCACCTCTACGTGCGCTTCGGCGGCGCGAGCCCCGGCCCGCTCCACGTCTGGGACATCGCCGCCGGCCGCTGGACCGACACCCTGGACCCCGCCCACGGCCTGGACGTCTCGCCGCCCGACGACGACGGCGCGGTCTACCTCATCAAGGACGGTGAACTCGTCCGCTACGACCCCAGGACGAAGGAGACGACGGGCACGGGCCTGCCGATCACGGGCCGCGTCGCCAACACTCGCGGCATCGGCTGGGCCGAGCTGGGCCTGCCGGACTATCCGGGCAAGAGCGTCGTGGGTCTCCTCTGGCGCGGCCTGATGTTCCGTTACAACCCGCAGACCGGCGCGACGTCGTTCGTGCAGACGGAGGTCCAGGGCGAGCCGATCGACGTGACGGCGCTCTCGGAGGGCCCCGACGGCCGCATGTACGCCGGCGGCTTCCTCAACGGCGGTTTCGCCGCCCTCGACCCCAAGACGGGAAAGCGGGCCGAGTTCCACACGTTCTCGCAGAGCGAGGACATGACCACGCACGACGGCAAGCTCTACGTCGGGGCCTACCCCGAGGCCCGGGTCTACGCCTACGACCCGCAACTGCCGTGGAACAGCCCGGAGTACTCGCCGAGCCCCGAGCCCGGCCCGGCGGACAACCCCGCACGCCTGTTCGACCTGGCCGCGGAGAAGCAGATCAGGCCGCGCGCGCTGGCGTCGGCGGGCCGCTATCTCGCCGCGGGCACCATGCCCGACCTCGGCCACCTGGGCGGCGTGCTGGCGATCTGGGACCCTCAGACGGGAGAGCTCAAGCACTCCCGGCGCAACGTGGTCAAGGATCAGAGCATCGTCTCGCTCGCCTACCGCGACGGCGTGCTCTACGGCGGCACCTCCATCTACAGCGGCCAGTCGGCCACGCCGCCGACCCAGCCCGAGGCCAAGCTGTTCGCCTGGTCGGTGAAGGACGACCGGCTGCTGTGGGAGATCGTCCCCGCGCCGGGCAAGCCGGCCGTCCCCGCGCTGACGTTCGACGACCGGGGCCGGCTGTGGGGGATCGCCGGCGGCGAGGTGTTCGCCGTCAACCCGGCCGCCCGCAAGGTGGTCCAGCGGGTCACGCTGTCGGACAGCGAGAGCGCGAGCGGGCAGCTCTCCTTCAACCGGCGTGACCGCACACTGTACGGCGCCCACGCCGGCCAGTACGTCTTCTCCCTCGATCCGCGCACCGGCCGGCACGCCCGGCTGAAGGAGGGACCCGTGCACCAGCTCGCGGTGCACGGGTCGGGAGACGTCTACTTCGCCGAGGGGGCGCGGCTGTTCCGGCTCACGGATCAGCAGATGCGATAGGTGTAAAAGTTTTCGAAACGCGACAGGTAGAGGTGCCCGTCAGGGCCGAGGAGGAGGTTCGAGATCGGGCGGGCGATGAGCGTGAACGCCATCGTCCCCGGATCGATCCGGTACGCCTTGCCCTGCACCTTGCCCCACAGGAAACCCTTGTGGAACACGAGGTTGGTGTCCAGCCAGACCTGGGTGACGGTGTCCCAGGGGTAGTCCTGGTGCTTGACGGCCCTGACGGTCCGTCCGGTGGCCGGGTCCAGCTCGAACAGGGTGTCCGGCGTCAATCCCCACAACCGTCCTTCGTCGTCGAAGGCGATCGAGCCGAGCGCCAGGTCGCCGGGCACCGGCGTGCTCTGCCACGTGAGGGAGCCGGTGGCGATGTCGTACGCGAAGGCCACCCCCTCGCCCTGCGGCGTGCCGGTGCCGCCGAAGCCCGAGGTGGCGCCGTAGACGAGGCCGTCCCGGTAGGCCAGGCCGATGATGCTGTGGCCGGGGATGATGTCCCGCTTTATCACCGTACGGCCGGTGGCGGGGTCGAGCAGGCCGAGCGCGCCGCCGAGCGTGCCCGACTTGGGCACGGTCCCGAACGCCAGCCAGTCGCCCGCCGAGACCATCGCGAAGGGCCGGTCCTGCTCCTGGTCGCCGAGGTCGAGCAGGAGCCTCGGCGCGCTCCCGTCGAACTCGTAGATCCGGGCGCCCGGATAGACACCCAGGTAGAGCCTGCCCTTGTGGGTGACGATGCCCTCGCTCTGCCCGACGTCCGGCCAGGAGCGCGTCTCGCCGGTGGCGGGGTCGTAGGCGGCCAGGCCGCCGGTGAAGAAGCCGCCCGCGTAGACCTGGCCGTCGGGGCCCGCGCCGAGCGAGCGGATGCTGACGGGCTGGCCGGTCAGGGTGCCGTCGAGCAGCTCGCCCTGCCCGGTCGTGCGGTCGAAGTGCCAGATGCGGCCGGTGGAGCTGGTGCCGACGAGCGTCGTGCCGAGCCAGCCCAGCGTACGGGCGGCGCCGCCGCCGTGGCCGGTGAAACCGAGCCGGGTGATCTTCCCGGTCCTGAGGTCGTACCTGGCCAGTTCGCCGCCCTGGAACAGGTGCAGGTGGTGGCCGAGCCGGCCGCCGCCGACGGTCAGGCTGCCGACGTCCTCCACCAGGTCCTTCCACTCGTTCGTGCGCAGGTCGTACACGCCCATGGGGGTGGCCCCCGCGGACGTGGTGAAGCGCACCAGCAGGTGGTGGCCGGTCACGGCCACGTCGTAGGCGTAGCCCGCGCCCTCGACGGGCGGCTCGATGATCCGTTCGACCGTCCCGCCGGGGGTGAGCACCGCGACCTTCATGCTCTGGGCGCCGACGCCGGCGTACACGGTGCCGTCCTCGCCGACGGCCAGGTCCCTGACGAACTGCTCGCCGGGGACAGGGCTGCCCAGGTCCGTCGTGGCACCGGTCGCGGTGTCATGGCGGAAGAGCCTGCCGGTGGGCGAGGTGCCGCCGTAGACGGCGGACCCGTCGGGGGCGGCCGCGACGGTCCAGACGAACGTCTCGGTCGCGATGGGGATGCCGAGCTCGCTCACCTGGTCGGAGCCGGGCTCGTAGCGGAAGAGCCGGCCCATCGCGCCGGCGGTGGCGTTGTAGCTGCCGACGTAGACGGAGTGGTCCGGAGCGACGGTGACGGCCCAGGAGCCGAGCGCCAGCGGCAGCGGCCGCTCGCCGATCAGGCGGCCGTCGCGGGCGTCCCTGATGCCGAGCAGCGCGGGGCCGGAGGCGCTGGAAGTGACGGAGTAGACGCGCGGACCCTGCGGGTGGCCGGCGTCGAGCGCGGTGCCCGCGGTGGTGGCGCCGGTCAGGGGGAGCGGGTCGAGGGCGTGGAATCCGCAGTCCGCCCGGCCCGCGGCCGGAGGCTCTGCTGGGGAATCGGCCCGGGCCGGAGCGGAGAGGGATAAGGCGACGAGGAGCACGGTCATGATGAGGCGCACGTACGACCTCCTAGGTCAGTCATAACGGTCTTGACCGTAATTCGCTTCGTGGCCTCGTGGCAAGATGGCGGCGTGAGCCCATCAGTGATCATCGCCGTCCGGCACGGGGAGAGCGAGGCCAACCTCGCCTACCGGCTGGCCGGCGACACGCCGCTGGTCTACGAGCGGGGCGACGACGAGGTGACGTTGACCGATCAGGGCAGGGCGCAGGCCTCGGCGCTCGGGCGCCTGCTCGCCACCCTGCCCGACGGCGAGGCGCCCGAGCTGGTCTGGTGCTCGCCCTACCTGCGCGCCATGGACACATGGCGGATCGCCCAGGACACCTGGGGCATCCGCCCGCTCCCGGTCACCGTGGACGCACGGCTCAGGGACCAGGAGACGGGCGAGTTCGCCCGCTACAACCCGGCCGCGGCCGAGGAACGATTCCCCGGCGAGCGGGCGCGGCGGGAGGCCGAAGGTGCCTGGGCCTACCGCCCGCCCGGGGGAGAGTCACTGGCCGACGTCGTCGACCGGCTCCGTGACCTCCTCGCCGACCTGCGGCTGCGGGCCGGCGGCCGGCGGGTGGTGATCGTCGCCCACGACTCCGTGGTGCTGGGGCTGCGCCACGTCATCGCCGGCGACCCCGACGCGCGGCTCGCGGCGGTGCTGGAGTTCGCGCCGGTGCTCAACGCCTCCGTGTCGGTCTGGCGCACGGGCGGTGAGCGCTTCGAGCTCGTACGCTTCAACGACGTCGCCCACCTGCCCTCCTGACCCCGCTCCGCAGGGCCTCTTCGGCCCCCTGCCCTCACCCCGTCCGGACGATCAGGTCGGCGCGTTCCCGCGTGCGGTCCCCGGCGAACCACGTCCGCTCGGCCGCGAACCACGTACGCCACCGAGGCTCCAGCTCGGGCCCGTCCCGCTCCAGGACGCGCGCCAGTCGCACCGCCTCGGGCGCCTCCATCCAGACGGTGTACGCCAGCAACTCCGCCACCGAGGCCCTGGCCGTGCCGACCCCCTCGATGACGAGCACCGGCGCGACCGGCACGCCCACGTGGCCGGCGTATACGCCCCGTGCCCAGTCGTACCTGCGGAAACCTCCGGGGCGGCCGTGCCGCAGCGGCTCGATCACCTGCGACCGCAGCGCGTGGAACCAGCCGCCCGGCCCGTCCTCCCACGGCACGGGGAAGTCGTCGCTGTGGACCACCTGGCACCCGAGGTCGGCGGCGAGCCGCCGCGCGAACGTCGTCTTGCCGGATCCGGCGGGCCCGTCCACCGCCACCAGGCGGACGGGCCCGCACGACGGGGGCAGTGTCCGGATGTGGTCGGCCGGCGGATTCATCGGACCAGGGTAGAGGAGAGGGGGCTCATGCCTGAGAGAATGTTCTTTCGCCCTTGGAGCGCATGTAGGAGGTTGATCTTGCTCGGACCCCTCGGCGACATCGTCGTGCTCGATCTTTCCAGGGCCCTGGCCGGGCCGCACGCCGCGCAGATGCTGGGTGACCTGGGCGCCAGGGTGATCAAGGTCGAGCATCCGGACGGCGGTGACGAGTCCCGGGGCTGGGGCCCGCCGTTCGCCGGGCCGGATCACGATATCTCGACCTATTTTCTGGCAGCCAACCGTAACAAGCAGTCCATCACCGTCGACCTCAAGTCCGCGGAGGGCAAGGAGCTCATCGAGCGCCTCGTCCGCCAGAGCGACGTCCTCGTGGAGAACTTCCGCACCGGCGTGCTCGACCGCCTCGGATTCTCCGCCGGGCGTCTCCACGAGCTCAACCCCCGCCTCGTCATCCTGTCCATCACCGGGTTCGGCCACGACGGCCCCGAAGGCGGCCGCCCCGGCTACGACGGGATCGCCCAGGGCGAGGGCGGCCTGATGTCGCTGACCGGCCCCTCACCCGAGGAGCCCTACCGCGTCGGCGCGTCGATCGCCGATCTGCTGGCCGGGATCCACGGTGCCTACGGCGTGGTCGGCGCACTCTACGAGCGCGAGCGCACCGGCAAGGGCCGGGTCGTGCGCACGTCGCTGCTGGCCGCCGTCACCGGCGTGCACGCCTACCACGGCACCGCGTGGACGGTCGGCGGCCAGGTGCCCGCCGCCGGCGGCAACCATCACGCCTCCATCGCCCCCTACGGCACCTTCCGCTGCTCCGACGGCATGCTGCAGATCGCCGCCGCCAACGACGGCCAGTGGAAGAAGGTCGCCACCCTGCTCGGCATCGATCCCGCCGATCCGCGCTACACCACCAACAGGGAGCGGTTCGCCCACCGCGACGAGCTGATCGCCGACATGGAGCGGGCCCTGGCCGCCCACGACCGCGCCCACTGGCTGGCCAGGCTGGCCGAGACCGGCGTGCCGGCGGGCGCGATCCGGTCGATCGACGAGGTCTACGCCTGGGAGCAGACCCGCTCACAGGGCCTCGTCGTCGAGGTGGAGCACCCGGTGCTCGGGAAGATCGAGCTGCCGGGGCCGCCCCTGCGCTTCGACGGGCTGACCGACGTGGAGCACAGCGCCCCGCCCACGCTCGGCCAGGACAACGACGCCGTGCTCGCCTGGCTGCGGGAGCGCGAACGATGATTCCCCACCCGCGGCACCGGACGGCGCTCTCATGCGTCACCATTGCAAGGATGTCCGACTTCTAGGGAGTGATAGTGAGCCGTCCGGACGCGCGCACACTGATCGACACGGTCCTCGACAAGGGCTCGTGGACATCGTGGGACGCGCCGCCAGCCGATCCGGCGCCGCCCGGCTCTCCCTACGCCGACGAACTGGCCGCGGCCCGGATCAAGTCCGGCTACGACGAGGCCGTGATCACCGGCGAAGGACGGCTCGACGGGCGCAAGGTCGCGGTCGCGGCCTGCGAGTTCTCGTTCATGGCGGGCTCGATCGGGGTGGCGGCGGCCGAGCGGTTCGTGAGCGCGGTCGAGCGGGCCACGCGCGAAGGGCTGCCGCTGCTGTCCGCGCCGGCCTCGGGCGGCACGCGGATGCAGGAGGGCGCGGTCGCGTTCGTGCAGATGGTGAAGATCACCGCCGCGATCCAGGCGCATCGCGCCGCCGGCCTGCCCTACCTGGTCTACCTGCGGCACCCGACGACCGGCGGCGTCTTCGCGTCGTGGGCGTCGCTGGGTCACGTCGCGGCGGCCGAGCCGGAGGCGCTGATCGGGTTCATGGGGCCGAGGGTGTTCGAGTCGCTGCACGGCTACCCCTTCCCCGAGGGCGTGCAGGTGTCGGAGAACCTGCACCGCAAGGGGCTGCTCGACGCGGTGGTGTCGGCGGAGGACGCGCGGGAGGTCGCGATCAGGGCGCTTTCCGTGCTCGCCGCCGACAGGTCCGCGGTCGTGGCCGGCCCTCCTCCCGAGGAGGACCTGCGTCCGGTGGAGGCGTGGGAGGCCATCACCCGCTCGCGCCGCGACGACCGGCCCGGCGTGCGCACAGTGCTCAAGCTCGCCGCCACCGACGTGACCCCGCTCAGCGGCACCGGCGAGGGCGAGAACGAACCGGGGTTGCTGCTGGCGCTGGCCAGGTTCGGCACCGCGCCGGCGGTGGTGCTCGGCCAGGACCGCCGCCTGCAGCGAGCCAACTCGCCGCTGGGCCCGGCGGGGCTGCGCGCGGCCAGGCGCGGCATGCGGCTGGCGGCCGAGCTGAAACTGCCCCTGGTGACCGTCGTCGACACGGCGGGCGCCGACCTGTCGAAGTCGGCCGAGGAGGGCGGCCTGGCCGCCGAGATCGCCCGCTGTCTGGCCGAGCTCGTCATGCTCGACGCACCCACCGTGTGCCTGCTGCTCGGCGAGGGCGCGGGCGGGGCGGCGCTGGCGCTGCTGCCGGCCGACCGGGTGCTCTGCGCGCAGCACGCCTGGTTGTCGCCGCTGCCGCCCGAGGGCGCCTCGGCCATCCTCTACCGCTCGGTCGACTTCGCCCCCGAGATCGCCCAGGCGCAGCACATCCGCGCCACCGACCTGCGGCGTGACGGCATCGTCGACCGGGTCGTCCCCGAGCTGCCCGACGCCGCGTACGAGCCCCGTCACTTCTGCGAACGGGTGGGGCGGGCGCTGGAGCACGAGATCGCGCTGCTGCTTCGATCGGCCCCGGCCGACCGGCTCGCCGCCCGCCAGGCCCGCTATCGCCGCCTCGGCACCCCCGCCGGCTAGCTCCTACGGCACCGGGATGCGTTCGACCCGGATCGAGAAGACCTCCTCGCGGGGCACCACGACCTCGTAGGCGCCGTGGTCGACCATCCAGTAGCCCAGCGCCTCCGCCTTCATCCCGCTGTGCCCGGTGTAGGCGATGTGCAGGCCGTCGTCGTCCTCGTCGAGCACGATGCACGGCTCGCCGCCGAACGCCCCCACCGTGCGGATCAACACCAGCCACTCCAGCTGTGCCCTGGGCACGACCCGTCGCCAGTAGCCGGAGGCCGGCTCGAACCCGTCGAGCTCCGTCTCGCTGAACAGCACCACCTGGCCGCTGTCGGGGCCGAGTGCGGCGGGCAGGGTGTGCTCGCCGAAGCGGGCCACGAAGCCGGAGGCGATCGGCACGATCTCGTCGCTCATGCGGCGGGCCGCCAGGTCAGCCCGTCGTAGTGGGCGAAGGTCCGCTCGCCCTCGGCCGTGACCCGGATGATCTCCGCCCCGGCCGGGATCGGCATCGGAACGGTGTGGAACTGCGGCACCACGTGCTCCGACGAGGTCGTGAACCCATTGCCGGCGAAGGGCGGAGCGTCGCTCCAGTCGCCCCCCATGTGCGGCCCGTACGGCACCGCGTAGGTGTCGACATCGCGGGCGAACCAGCGCATGACGTAGATCTCGGGCACCTCGGCGAACAGCTCCGATCCATCGAACGACAGGTCGAGCCCGTAGTAGAGCGCGTCCGGCGTGGTCAACCTGACGCAATCCTGCACCCGGTAGACATAGCCGGAAATGACCGTGCGCTTGCCCGACAGATATGGCACGAGCAGACGCGGCGGGACAACCTTCTGCATCTGCGTTCCGCTCACGCTCCTACTTTACGATCTGTTGACCCCGGAAGACGCGATGTTCCAGGCACGGCAGGGTGGCACGGGCGGCGGCGGTCTGCTCGTGGTCGATCTCCACGACCTGCACGCCCGGCGCGGTGCCGAGGTCGGCGCGCACCACGCCCAGCGGGTCGACCAGCATGCTGCGGCCCACACCGTAGCCGTCGGACGCCTCGGCCGGATTGGGCGCCTGGCCGACGGCCGCGGTCCACATGGTGTTCTCCAGCGCCCGCGCCCGCACCAGGGTCACCCAGTGGTCCTCCTTCAGCGGGCCGGACCCCCAGGCCGCGATCACCGCGAACAGCTCCGCGCCCTGGTCGACCAGTGCCCTGGCCAGCTCGGGGAAACGGACGTCATAGCAGGTGATCAGCCCGACCCGCACCCCGGCCAGCTCGACGACCACCGCCTCGGCGCCCGGCTCGACCAGGTCGGACTCCTTGGCGCCGAACGAGTCGAACAGGTGGATCTTCCGGTACGCCGCCCGCACCGTGCCCTCGGCGTCGACGGCCACGGCCGTGTTGCGCACACGTGATTCCCCCGGCTCTCCGGGCTCGAACACGCCGGCGACCACCGCGAGCCCGTGCTCCTTGGCGGCCTCGGCCAGCCCCGAGACGAACGGCCCGTCGAGCGGCTCGGCCAGGCTCGTGATGCGCCTGCCGTAGCGGGTGAGCGTGGCCTCGGGGAAGATCGCGAGGTCGGCGCCCTCCGCTCGGGCGAGCGCCTGCCGGACCCTTTCGAGGTTGGCCGGCGGGTCAGGAGAGACCGGGATCTGGCAGAGGGCGATTCTGGTCACGGCCAGACTCTAGCCGGTTGGGCACCCGCCGAAACCAGGTGAGGCACCGCCATGCCCATTCGAGCGGCCCGTACCTGAACCTCGCCAGCCACCACCGGCTCAGCAGCACCTGCGCGGCCACGGTCACCACCGTCAGACCCACCACCGACCAGCGGGTGGTGTCGGCGTTCACCAGCGGGCCCGCCAGGATGATGATCGCGGTGCCGGAGACGTAGTTGGTCAGCGCCATCCGCCCCAGCGGCTCCAGCACCGCCGCCGACCACGGCCCCAGCACGAGCAGCAGCCCCAGCGAGTACGCCGCCGCGCCCGCCAGCGCGGCCACGCTGTAGGTGGCCCAGGCGTGCGTGACCGACCACGCGAGGGTCAGCAGCACGGTGGCCGTCGCGGCGACCGCGAACGACGGAAGCAGCAGCCACCGGGGCGGACGCAGCTGCCACAGCCCCATGCCGACCAGGAACAGGCCGGGGATCAGCAGCGCCCCGCCGCCGACGACCACCGCCCACACCAGGGCGCCCAGCCCGAGCAGCAGCACCGGCAGGCCGGGGGCCAGGAACGAGGCGGGCAGCAGCACCAGCGCTCCGTAGAAGGCGTAGTCGGTCAGCACCTCGCCCTCGTAGAAGGTGCGCTGCACGAGCCCGATGCAGAACAGCCAGAACAGCCTGCTCAGCAGCGCCCACCGGCTGTTGCCGCGCAGGAACAGCATGAAGCTGATGCCGAACAGCAACGAGAAGATCGGGTAGAACCGGCTCTGGAACAGCGCCTCGACGGTCAGGTCGACGCCGGTCTGCTGCTTCGTGCTGTGCTGCCAGGTGTTGACCAGCATGATCCCGCCCACCGCGAAGCCGCGGAGAGCGTCGAGTTCACGGATGCGCGTCAGAGGAACCAGGTGTACCACCATATGAGGAATCCGGCGCAGATGACGGTCGCGGCGACCTGGGGCCACCCGCGCTCACGCAGCAGCGCCCCCGCCGTCAGCAGGGCCGACGCCACCGCGATCGACGTGTACGCGACCGTGGTGCCGGGGACGCCGACGGCCAGCGCGGCGCCGTTCGCGCCGGCCAGGGTGTGCGCGGACTGGGCCACGATCCCGGTGAAGGCGACACCCGCCAGGCCGCCGTAGGCCGCGAGCGCCCGGCCTCTCCGTGCCCCGGAGACGAGCTGGACCAGGGAGGCGAGCGCGAAGACCGCGAAGGGGGCGGCCAGCCAGGGGGAGCGGGAGATCAGGTAAGGGGCGCCGGTGACGTGCAGGTCGTCGGGCCGGGGCGTGGCGTCCGCGCACGGCGCCGCCGGTACGCCGGCCGGGTCCGCCACGAACGCGGCGATCTTCCCGCGGGCGCAGCCGCTGGTGAGGAAGACGGCGTGGGAGGCGCCGGCGAACTCCTCGAAGCGGGCCTCGGGCAGGGCCTGGGCGGCGGACCTGGTGGGGTTCACGAGCAGGTCGCGATGGCCGCACCCACG
>NZ_SMLD01000231.1:0-12542 GCF_004352805.1 Nonomuraea mesophila | reverse complement strand
CGCCGGGGTCCCCCCGTCCACCTCGCCCGCCGGCCGGCGGGGGACCAGCCAGAGCGTGAGCGGGGCCGACAGCAACGCGACCACGCAGGCGGCGTTGAGCGCGGCCGGCATGCCGAACGCCTCGCTCACGGCGGGCCCGGCGAAGGCGCCGAACATCGTCGCGGCGGCCTCCAGAGTGAGGAACGCCGAGCTGACGCGGCCGATCAGTCCTTCGGGCGTCGTGCGCTGCACCCAGGTCTGCACGGACACCAGCACGGTCACCGCGGGCAGCCCGAGCAGCACGGCGGCGACCAGCGCGACCGGCAGCGCGCTGCTGTTGAACAGCAGCGCGAACGCGGCCGCGACGAGCGCCTGGCCGGCGGCGACGGTCGTCCTGGCCGCATGGCGGTCGGCGAGCCTGCGGCTGACGGGGGCGCCGATGAGGAAGCCGAGCCCGAGCGCGGACAGCAGGTAGCCGACCTCCACGCTGCCGCCCAGCCGGGTCACCCCGAACGGCACGAGCAGGGCGGTGAGCGCCGCGTTGGCCAGCAGGTAGAGGCTGTTCGTCGCGA
The DNA here is from genome assembly GCF_004352805.1 of Nonomuraea mesophila. Lineage (NCBI taxonomy): Bacteria > Bacillati > Actinomycetota > Actinomycetes > Streptosporangiales > Streptosporangiaceae > Nonomuraea > Nonomuraea mesophila. The sequence goes on along the minus strand of NZ_SMLD01000231.1, from coordinate 11,991 downwards.
GGAGCCCGCGGGTCGCCGCGGCCTGACGTACGTGGCGCAACCCCTGGCGGATGTCGGTGAGCACCTTGCGCGAGGCCGCATCCGGGTCGTGGGGGCGGGCCGAGGTCATGGCGATGGCCGCCGCCGACAACAGCCCGGCGGCGGCGCTGGCCGCGACGACCGCGCCGATGCCGTTGAAGGCGAACAGCAGCCCGCCGAGCGGCGGACCTCCCAGCGCGACCACGCCGGTGGTGACGGCGCTGAGCGCGTTCGCGCTGGTGAGGGTCGGCCCGGTGCCCACCACGGCGGGGATGTGAGCCTGGCCGGCGGGACGGAAGACGACGGCCGCGCCGCCCTGGCCGAGCACGGCCACGTAGACCAGCCAGATCGTCTCGGGTGTCGTGGCGAGCAGCGCCAGGCTGATCGCCACGACGTGCACGAGGTCGGTCGCCACCATCAGGCGGCGGCGGTCCCACCGGTCGGCCAGCACCCCGGCGAACGGGCCCAGCACCAGCGAAGGAAGATACTCGAAGGCCAGGGTGACGCCCGTCGCCAGCACCGACCCGGTGACGGCGAAGACGTGGGCGGGGATGGCGACGACCAGCATGCTCGTCCCCAGCCCCGCCACCGCTCTGGCCGCCCACAACAGCCGGAAGTCCCGCACCCGCAGAGCCCGCACCATCTCATGCCCTCGATCGCTTGTATTCTCACAAAATAGAAACGGCCATCGACTATTCTGTCAAGACATGAGCGTGGATCATGCGGAACTCGGCCGGCGACTGCGCGCCCGCCGGGCGGCACTCGGCAGGACCGTCGCCTCGGTGGCCACCGACGCGGCGCTGTCGGTGCCCTACGTGGCCAACCTGGAGAACGGCCGGGGCAACCCCACCCTGTCGGCCCTCGACCGGCTCGCCGAGGCACTGGGCACCCGGCTGACGGTCAGCTTCGCCGACCCCGGGACGGAGGAGACCTCCTCCGCGCCGCCGCCGTCCCTCGTCGAGTTCGCGCGCACCCGGCGCTTCCGTCGCCAGGCCGGATCTCTGGCCACGCTGCTGGGCGAGGACGACCGGGTGACGCGGGCCAGGCTGGTGGACGCACTCGCCGCCGTCGCGGGGCCACTCGACCGGGACCTGCACGAAGCGGACTGGCAGCGGCTCCTGGACGCGCTCGTGCTGATCCTCGCCCACCCGGCGTCATGACGCGCCGGTGCTGATCCTCGCACCCGGCCTCATGATGGGCGCGGGTTCACCCCGGGCGTCCGCCGTGCCAGGAGTGCCACAGCGCGGCGTACGCGCCGCCCGCCGCCACGAGCTCGTCGTGCGTGCCGAGTTCGGTGAGCCTGCCGTCCCGCAGCACCGCCACCCGGTCGGCGTCGTGGGCGGTCTGGAGGCGGTGGGCGATCGCGATGACGGTGCGTCCGGCGAGCACGGCGGCCAGCGCGCGTTCGGTGTGCCGGGCGGTGCGCGGGTCGAGCAGGGCGGTGGCCTCGTCGAGGACGAGCGTGTGCGGGTCGGCCAGCACCACGCGGGCCAGAGCCAGCTGCTGCACCTGCGCACCGTCCAGCCGCTCGCCTTCCGGGCCCGGTTGGGTGTCCAGGCCGTCGGGGAGCTCGTCGATCCAGCTCGCCCCGACGGCGGCCAGCGCGGCGCGGAGTTCGTCGTCGGTGGCCCCGGGCGCGGCGATGCGCAGATTGTCGCCCACGGTGCCGAGAAACAGGTGATGTTCCTGGGTGACGAGCATGACGCGCTCGCGCAGCCGGGCGGGGTCGAGCCCGGCGACCGGCACCCGCCCCACGGTCACCGAGCCGGCGCGCGGCACGTCCATTCCCGCCAGCAGCCGGCCCAGCGTCGTCTTCCCCGCCCCCGACGGCCCGACGACGGCCAGCCGCTCGCCGGGGCGTACCGTCAGGTCCACCCCGTGCAGGACGTCGGGGCCGTCGTCGTACGCGTAGTGCACGCCGGACACCTCCAGCCGGTCGTCGGCCGGCTCCGGGGTCGAGGCGTCACGGTCCGCCCGAGGGGCCAGGCCCGCGCCTTCCACCCGGGCGAAGGAGGCGGCACTGCTCTGGAGGCGTTCCATGTTCAGCAGGACGACGTCGAGCGGCTGGGAGAGCTGGCGCAGGTAGAGCGCGGCGGCGACCACCGTGCCCAGTGTCACGGAGCCCTGCCCGAGCAGCACGCCCCCGGCGAGCAGAACGGCGACCACCGGGACGGCGTAGGAGACGTCCACGATGGGGAAGAGCACGCTGCGCAGGGACAACGTACGGATGCGGGTCTCCCGGCACCGGTCGATCGCCTCCTGGCAGGTCTCCAGACGGCGCGGGCCCAGCCCCAGCGCCTCCACCGTGCGGGCGCCCGCGCTGGTGGCCGCGAGCTGCTCGGCGAGCCGCGAGTTGGCGGCCCCTTCGTCGAGGTACGCGGGCACGGCACGGCGCAGGTACCACCGGGCGGCGAACCAGATGCCGCTCAGCCCGAGCACGCCGCACCCACCCAGCAGCGGATCGAGGACGACGACCGCGCCCACCACGAACACGGCCTGCACGACGGCGACCAGCACGTCGGGGCCCGCGCCGCGCACCATGGCGCCCACCGCCGCGACGTCCGCGGTGCCGCGCGTGGTCAGGTCGCCCGCCCCGGCGCGCTCGACCACGCCCACGGGAAGCGCGAGCACGCGGTCGGTGTACTCCTCGCGGATGCGCGCCAGCGTACGTTCGCCGAAACGGTGCCCGACGTGGGCGGCCTGGCGGGTCAGTACGAACTGGGCCAGCGCGAACCCCAGCAGCGCCAGCGCCAGCCGGTCCACGGTGGCGACCCCGGCGCCGTCGCGCACCTCGTCGATGATGCGGCCGAGCAACCACGGGCCGGCCAGCCCCGCGGCGGAGGCCAGCGCGTTGAGCACGACCATGCCGGTGAACGCGCGCCAGTCGAGACGAATGAGCCGGAACGCCGCCCGGCGCAGCCGCGAAGCCCCAGCCACCGGCAGCCCCCCGCCCGTCACCATGCTCGGCCCGTCACCATGCTCGGCCCGTCACCATGCTCGGCCCGTCACCATGCTCGGCCCGTCACCATGCTCCGTCCCGTCACCATGCTCCGTCCCGTCACCAGGCCCGCTGGTGGTCGGGGCTTCGCCCGTCGCGGACCCGGCGAGGCGCGGGCGGGGCCGGTGTGTCATCGGGCCGCCTCCCAGTCGTCCTCCCTGGCCACCAGCGCGCGGTAGCCGGGCTGCGCGCCCAGCAGGTCGCCGTGACCGCCGGTCGCCACGACCGAGCCGCCGGCCAGGTAGCAGACGGTGTCGGCGTGGGCCAGCACGAGCGGGGACGTGGTGGTCACGACCGTGGTGCGGCCCGACCGCGCCGCGCGCAGCCGGGCCGCGATCGTCGCCTCGGTGTGCGCGTCCACGGCGGAGGTGGGTTCGGCCGCGAGGAGGATCTCGGGGTCGGCCAGCAGGGCCCTGGCCAGGCGTACGCGCTGGCGCTGGCCGCCCGACAGGTTGCGGCCCTGCGCGTCGACGTGCCCGTCCAGCCCGCCGGGCAGGCCGCGGACGATGTCGTCCGCCATGGCCGCGTGCAGGGCACGGCCGACGGCGTCGTCGTCCGGGTCGGACCCGCCCGCGACCACGGCGCGTAACGTGCCCGCGAACAGGTCGGCCTCGTTGTCGGCCACCAGGATCCGCTCACGGAGCCGCGCCGGGTCGAGGTCGCTCAGCGGGATGCCGCCCCAGGTCGCGGCGGGGCCGGCGAATCCGCCGAGCCGGTCGAGCACCGCCGCCGCCTCGGCGGGGCGGGCGCTCACCAGGGCGGTCAGCCGTCCCGGCGCGATCTCGACGCCCGAAACCGGATCGCGCAGCGCGGTCCCGGCGGCGGGCGGGTCGGCGGGGTCGTCCTTGGCGGCGGTGGCCGGTTCAAGGCTCAGGAACCGTACGACCCTGCGGGCGGCGACGATGCCGCGGCTGAGGCCATAGCCGCCTTCGATGAAGAACGCGACGGGCACGACCAGCACCGCCGCGTAGCCGTAGACGGCCACCAGCTCGCCCGAGGTCAGCTCGCCCTGTGCGGCCATCCGGGCAGCCAGCCAGGTCACCGCGCCGAGGAACAACGTGGGCAGCCCCACCCCGAGCGCCTGGATCCAGCTCGTCACCGCGCCCACCCGGTAACCCTGCTCCCTCAGGTCCTGGGAGCCGCGCCGGTAGCGTTCGGCGTAGACGTCCTTGCCGCCGACGCCGTTGAGGACCCGCAGCCCCGCGGCGATGTCACCGAACCGGGCGGCGAGTTCGCCCTGCCGCGCGCGGTAGCCGGTCTCGGTGCCCCGCAGCCGCCCCAGCAACGGGCCGAGCACGACGACGAGCAGCGGCACGCCCAGCAGGACCACCGCGGCGAGCAGCGGTGAGACCGACAGCAGCAGCCCGGCCACGACGACGTAGGCGAGGACGGAGCCGACGCCCGGGCCGGTGACGGTCAGCGCCTCGGCCATCATGGCCACGTCGGTGAACCCGATCGTGACCACCTCACCGGCCGTGACCCGGCGTGGCAGCACCGCGCCCAGGCGGGTCGCCTGCAGGGCCAGCACCTGCACGGAACGGAACGCGGCGTTCATCCGCACCCTGGTCATCGTGCGGTGCCGCATGATGGCCAGCCACGCCGTCAGCACCCCGTAGCCCAGCAACGCCGACGCCCATCCGGACAGCGCGGACCAGTCGGCCCGCGCCAGCCCGTCGTCGATGGCGCGGGAGAGCAGGTAGGGGGCCAGCGTCAGGCAGACCGTCCAGGCGGTGCCCAGCAGGGCGCCGGCCGCGACCCTCCCGCGCTGGCTGGTGACCAGCCACCACAGGTAACGCCCGGCGCTCCGGCTGTCGGGGACGCCGGGATCCATGGTCATAGGGGGACCCTACGCGGCGGGCCCGCGGGCCTGCCTGCGGGTTCGCGCCGGGCGTAGGGCCGGTGAGGGCCGGTGAGGGCCGGTCAGGGCCGGTCGCCGGTCAGGGCACCAGGACGACCTTGCCCGTCGTCGCCCGGCTCTCCAGCGCGGCGTGCGCGGCGGCGGCCTGCGCCAGCGGGAACGCCTGCACGGCCGGCGTCAGCGTGCCGTCGGCGGCCGCCGCCAGCGCGCGGGCCTCGTACGCGGGCCGCTGCTCAGGCCTGCCGATCAGGATCAGGAGGGCGTTGGTCACCGTGAGGTCCCGTTCCTTGAGCAGCTCGGGGGCGGGCCGGAAGTCCTGCTGCGAGGCGTTGCCGATGATGAGGTGCCGCCCGCCGTCGGCCAGCAGTTCGTACGCGGCCCGCGCCTTGTCGCCGCCGACCCCGTCGAGCAGGGCGGTGACGGTACGGCCGCCCAGCCGCTCGGCCAGCGAGCGTTCCCAGCCGGGCTCGTCATAGTCGACGGCCAGATCGGCGCCGAGCGAGCGGACGGCCGCGACCTTGGCGGGGCCGCCCGCCGCGCCGATCACCGTGGCGCCGAGGGCGTGTGCGTACTGCACGACCAGGCGGCCGATCCCTCCGGCGGCCGAGGTCACCAGCACCACGTCGTCGGAGGTCAGCTCGGCCACGTCGAGGAACTCCAGCGCCGTGCGCCCGGTGACGATCATGGCGACGGCCGTCTCGTGTCCCAGCCCGGCGGGCAGCCGGTGCAGCGACGCGACGTCGGCGACGGCCAGCTCGGCGTAGCCCCCGGGTTCCCCGGCCGAGGTCACGACGTCGCGCCCGATCCAGGAGGGGGCGACGTCCGGGCCCACGGCGTCCACCCGGCCGGCCACCTCGCCGCCGAAGATGGCCGGCAGTTCCGGCAGGGGCGGCAGCGAATCGCCGGCCATGCCCGAGCGCATCATGGTCTCCACCAGGTGCACGCCGGCCGCCTTGACGGCGATGCGCACCTGGCCGGGCCCCGGCTCGGGGTCGGGGACGGTCTCGTAGCGGAAATTGCCGGCCGGGCCGAAGGCGTGCAGAACGACGGCGTGCATCAAGACTCCTCAGAGCTCGTGGTTGTTCCCCCGAGCGTGCAACCTCAACCACGCTTGATGTCAAACCGCGACGTCCAGGACGGCCTTGCCGTGGAGGCGGCGTTCCAGGAGGGCGGCGGCGGCCTCGCCGGCCCGCTCCCAGCCGCCGCGCCACACGATCTGCGGATCGAGGTCTCCCGCGGCCACCTGGGAGGCGAGCCAGGTCAGGTCCTGGGCGAGACCCGAATCCTCCAGCAGGTAGAAGGTGACGATGGAGCGGTCGTGCCGGCCGTCGCCGCCCACGAGGGTCCCGAAGGGGAACACCACGGGTTCCTCGGTCGCGTGCCCGACGGCGACCAGGGTGCCGTGCGGGGCCAGCGTGCCGAACGCCTCGACCAGGTGGGGCCCGCCGACAAGGTCCACGACGCCGTCCACGGGGGCGCCCGCCTCGGCCGGTCTCGCGATCACCTCGTGGGCGCCCAGCGCGCGCAGCCCTGCACCGTGCCGGCCGGGGTCGCCGGTGGAGGCGAGCACGTGCGCGCCGCCGAGCCGGGCGAGCTGCACGGCGTAGCGTCCGACGCCCCCGGTGGCGCCGGTGACCAGGACGCGCTTGCCGAGCAGCGGGCCGATCCTGCGCAGCGCGCCCAGCGCGCCGGCCCCCGCGACCGGGACGGTGCTGATCGCGCCGGGATCGGCGCCCTCGGGGACGATGCCCAGCGTGGCGGTGTCCACGGCTCTCAACTCGGCCCAGGCGCCGTCCATGGCGACGGTGACCACGGGGGTACCGGCGGCCGGTCCAGTGCCGTCGGCGGCCGCCCTCTCGACCACGCCGGCGGCGTCCCAGCCGAGCACCGCGCCGTCCGGCGCGTGGGCGATGGCGTGCCTGACCTCGCCGAAGTTGAGCGAGGTGGCGCTGACCCTGACCAGTGCCTGATGCGGGGCGGGAACGGGGTCGGCGCTCTCGCCGAGGCGGAGACCGGCGGGGGCGGAGTGGTCGACCAGCAGAGCGTGCACGGCAGGGAGCCTTTCCTCAGTCGGACGTGAGACGCCCACCATATGCCACTCAGTGACATATGCGTTCAAGTGGCATGTGCGTCCATGGGTACGCTGAACGTCATGAGCTCCGGCCCGCCATTGCGCGAACGCAAGAAGCAGCGGACCCGTCAGGCGCTGATCGACACCGCCCTCGCCCTGTTCACCCACCGTGGTTTCGGCGGCGTCACCCTCGACGAGCTCTGCGACGAGGTGGAAGTGTCCAAGCGCACGTTCTTCCGCTACTTCACGAGCAAGGAAGACGTCGCGATGGCCCCCCTCGAGGACATGTGGCGGGCCTTCCTCGAAGAGCTGGAGCGTGCCGAGCCCGACGGCCGTCCCCTGATCGCCCTGCTGGAGAGTGCCCTGATGGAGGCGCTCGACCGGATGCCCGAGGACGACTGGCCCGGGCGGGCGCTGCTGAGCCACCGGCTGTCGCGGGCCACCCCCTCGATGGGCGCGCACGGCCTGCACTTCTGCGAGCGCAGCACCCGGGCGGCTCTGGAGATCATGCGCCGCCGGTTCGACCTGCCTGAAGACCCGCGGCCCCGGTTCGCCGGCGACATGCTGGTCGCCGCGTTCAACCACGCCCTCGACGGATGGGCCGACCGGCAGGGGCCGCAGGCGCCGGACGTCCAGGACCTCGCCGCCCGCGTCCGCGCGGCGGTCGCCGCCATGCCCGGCGCCCTCACCCTGACCGCCGCTCCGCGCTGACCCGTCCGTTCACCTGTTCAGCCTGTTCATCCTGTTCATCCTGTTCAGCGCGGTCACTCGCCCCGCGAGCCGCGTGCCCGCTCTTGTCACTCTTGAATTCTTGTATGACAATGTTCCGCGTCTGACAACAAGCCTGACGGAGAGGTGTGTCACGATGCGAACTTCCGACTGGCCACGTACGGCGACCCGCTGGACACAGCTGACGCTGGCCGAGGACGACCCGGCGCATCTCGATGTCGACTTCTGGACCTCCGTGATGCGCGACAGCAGGTCGAACGCGGTCTGCATCAGTGCCGGCGGTTACATCGCCTACTATCCGACCCGCATCCCCTTTCATCACCGCAGCACCTACCTCGGTGACACCGACCCTTTCGGCGTGCTCGTGGAGGCCGCCAGAGGGCTTGGCATGCACGTCATGGCCCGGGTGGACCCGCACGCCGTGCACGCCGACGCCGCGCGGGCACATCCCGAATGGCTGGCGTGCGACGCGCAGGGGTCGCCCATCGAGCACTGGTCGCACCCCGGCATCTGGCTGACCTGCGCCTTCAGCGACTACCACCGGGAGTTCATCACCGAGGTGGCCCGCGAGATCGTCCGCGAGTACGACGTGGACGCGATCTTCGCCAACCGGTGGGAGGGCTACAGCGGCATCTCCTACAGCGAGGCCGCGCGGCGCTCGTTCCGTGACGACACCGGCCTCGACCTGCCGCTGCGCGAGCGCGACCCGTCCGACCCCGCCTGGCCCCTCTACGTGGCCTGGCGCCGGCGCAAGCTCAGCGAGCTGGTGTCGATCTGGGACGCCGCCGTCAAGGACCTGCGGCCGCACGCCCGCTTCATCCCCAACCTGGGCGCGCTGGCCGCCCGCGACCTCGAACCGGAGCTGGTCGAGCGGGTCTATCCGATGTTCGTGGTCGACAAGCAGGGCCGTTCCGGCATCGAGGCGCCGTGGGTGGCGGGCCGGGTCGCCAAACGCAGCCGCGGGCTGTTCCCCGACCGGCCGGTCGGGCTGATCGCCTCCGTCGGTCCCGAGTACCACCAGCACCGCTGGAAGGACTCCGTGGCCCCGCCCGAGGAGGTGACGACGTGGATCGTGGACGGGTTCGCACAGGGCGCGCTCCCGTGGTTCACGAAGTTCAACGCCACCGTCTCCGACCCCCGATGGGTGCCGGCCGTCGTCACGGCGTTCGGCCTGCACGCGCGGCTGGAGCCGGTGTTGTCGTCGATGCCGGTCAGCGCCGAGGTCGCGCTGCTCGACCCGAGCACCACCGGGCAACTGCGGACGGGGGCCGCGCACACCTCTCCCGACGACGACGGCTTCTACCAGGCGCTCGTGGAGGCGCGGATCCCGTTCGACCTCGTCGCCGCCCAGGCGTTGTCCCCCGAGCGGCTGCGGCCGTACAAGGTGCTGGTCCTGGCCAACAGCGAGCGGCTCAGCGACGAGCAGTGCGCGGTGATCCGCGCGTACGTCGCCGCGGGCGGCGGGCTGGTGGCCGCGCACCAGTCGTCCCTGTACGACGAGCACGGCGAGCCGCGCGACGGCTTCGGCCTCGCCGACGTGCTGGGCGTCGACCTGGTCAAGCCCGTCCGTGGCCCGGTGAGGAACAACTACATCGCCCTGACCGGCGAGCACCCCGTGAACGCCGGCTTCGGGGGCGCCGGGCGCGTCATCGGCGGCACCCGGCTGCTGACGGTGGAGGCCCGCGAGGGCACGCGGGTGCCGTTCCGCTTCGTACCGGACTATCCCGATCTGCCGATGGAGGAGCTGTACCCCCGCGAGGAGCCGGACGCCCCCGCCGTCGTCGTCGGGGAGGACCGGGGCCGGGTGGTCTACTTCGCGTTCGACCTGGGGGCGGTCTTCTGGGAGGCGCTCCAGGCCGACCACGGCCGGTTGATCGCCAACGCGGTGCGGTGGGCGCTCGGCGGCGCGCCGGCCGCGACCGTGCGCGGGCCGGGCCTGGCCGACCTCGCCGTACGTCGCGACGAGGACGGCGTCGCGGTCACCGTGGTCAACCTGAACAACCCGATGGCCATGCGCGGCGCCATCAGGGAGACCATCCCGCTGCCGCCGCAGACGGTCAGCGTCGCGCTGCCGCCGGGTGTCCGGGGAGCCACGGCGCGGCTGCTGGTCGCGGACACCGAGACCGCCGCCGAGGTACGCGACGGCCGCGCGGAGGTGCCGCTGACCGGCGTCGAGCTCATCGAGGTCGTGCACCTGACGTGGACGCGCTCATGAGCGGGCGGCCGTGGTGGCGGGAGCCGTTCCGGATGTTCCAGACCAACCTCCGCGAGATCGACGCCGGGCTCGACGTGGAGCGGGTGCTCGACCATCTGGAGGAGTACGGGGCGAACGCCTGGCTGATCAGCGTCGGCGGCATCCTGTCCAACTACCCGACCGGCCTGGACTTCCAGACGCGCAACCCGTACCTCGCCGAGCGCCCGTCGGGCGACCTGGTGGGCGACGTGGTCGAGGCGGCCCGCCGCAGGGGCGTGCACGTGCTGGCCCGCATGGACTTCTCCAAGATCGACCACCGGCGGGCCGAGGAACATCCCGAGTGGTGCTTCATCGCCCCCGACGGCGCGGCCCAGGTCTACAACGGCCTGACGAGCGTCTGCCCGAGCGGCGACTACTACCAGGTCAAGCTGTTCGAGGTGATCGGCGAGGTGCTCGACCGGTACGCGGTCGACGGCTTCTTCCTCAACTGGATGTCGTTCAACGAGGTCGACTACAGCCGCCGCTACTGGGGCGTGTGCCACTGCCTGGCCTGCGCCCGCCGCTACGCCGAGCAGGTGGGCGGGCAACTGCCGGAGGGCCGGGACTCGCCCGGGTACCTGCGCTGGCGGAGGTTCGCGCACGAGACGCTCGGCGACCTGCACGCCAGGATCAGGACGGCGATCGCCGGCCGGCGCCCCGACGCGGCGCTGATCCTGGGCGAGCACGCCGACATCGTCTTCCACGAGGCCAACAACGCCGTCGGCCGGCCGCTGTGGCACCACCGCACGAGCGAGCACGTCAGCGCGGCCAAGGCGTACCGGCCGGACGTGCCCGTGCTGGTCAACTCGGTGGGGTTCGTGGACATGCCGTACCGGATGGCGGGGGAGGAGCCGTACCACTTCGCCCAGTACCTGCTGCAGGCGATCTCCCGGGGAGCGGTGCCGTCCACGTACGTCATGGGGACGCCCGACGACAGCCCGTACGAGTGCCTGGGGATCGGGGGCGAGATCACCCGTTTCCACCGCGACCACGAGGGCGTCTACCGGGATCTCGTGTCGGAGGCCCGCACGCTGCTGGTGCGCCCCGACCCGCTGAAGGGCGACGTCGCGGGGGCCGTCTCCGAGTTCCAGGGGCTGTATCTGGCGCTGCTGGAGAGGCATGTCCCGTTCGACGTGTTGCCGGAGGACAAGCTGCAGGTGAGCGACCTGTCCCGGTACCGCGTGGTCGTGCTGCCGGATCTCGGCCCGATCGGGGCGGCGGGCGTGCTCGACGCGTACGCGGCGGCCGGGGGGACGGTGCTGGCCACCGGCTCGGCCGGCTTCGACGCGGACGTGGCGCAGCTCGCCTGCCTGCCCGTGATCCGCCGCCTGGCGAGCAGGGAGAGCGAGGAGGCCACGCGCTCGCTGCACCTGCGCGGCGACAGGGGAATGGTGCCCGTGATCGGCGCCTTCCACGTGGTCGAGCCGGCCGAGCGGGCGGAGACGGGCCTGTTCGCGCTGTCCAGGGCCAGGTACGGCCCGCCGGAGAAGTGCCACGGCCACCGCGAGAGCGGCCACCCCGGCTGGTTGCGCGCCCGGCACGGCGAGGGCGCGGGCCTCCTCATGCCGTGGACGGTCGGCCGGGGCTACCGGGAGACCGGGCTGAGCGCGCACCGGGACCTGTTCGCTGACCGCGTGCTGGCCGCCGCCGGAGGGCCGGCGGTGGAGACGGACCTGCCGGAACAGGTGGAGATCGTCCCCGCCCGCTCGGCCGCCGGGCACGTGATCCACCTGCTCAACCGGTCGGGCGACGCCGACCAGCGCTTCCGCCGCCCGGTGCCGATCGGGCCGTCGTGGCTGACGCTCCCGTGGCCGGGCGAACGGCGGGTGCGCGCCCTGCGCGCGGGCCGCGACCTGGAGGTCTCCGGCGGCCGCGTACGGCTGCCGGAACTGGACCTGTACGAGGTCCTGCTGATCACTGAAACCGACAGATTGTCAAACAAGTATTCATGACCTATTGACGGTCAGGTAAGACAACTGAACACTAGGGCTTCACCTAGCCCCTGTGAGAACGACGGGAGTAACAGTGATGAGCGGACTCGATCGGCGGGGATTCCTGAAGGTCTGTCTCTTATACACAACTGA
>NZ_SMLD01000230.1:0-12619 GCF_004352805.1 Nonomuraea mesophila | reverse complement strand
CCCCGGCACCCCCCACACCCTCGCCGCAGTTCACACACCGGACGCCCGCGGCACCCGCACGCCCAACGACCCCGACACAGCACACGGACCCGAAGACCCCGGCACACCCGGCACACCCGACACACCCAGCACACCCGACGGTCTCGATAGACCCGGCAGACCCAGCACACTCGTCCCACCCCACACACCCGGCGAACCTGAGAGACCCAGCACACCCAGCGGACACGAGAAACCCGGCGCGCTCGGCGGACCCGACAAAACACCTCAGGCACCCGGCGGACCCGGCGGCCGCGCGACCACACCGATCACACCCGACCACCACGCCCCTGTACCGAGCGCCTCCGAGAATCCCGGGGACGGCGGTGGGGCGGAGGAGGGTTCGCTCAGCTGGTCGATCCCGGACCCCTCCGACTGGGCCACACTCCCGGACAAGATCGCCGCCTACCGGGCCGGTTATCTGGCCGAGGACCGCCGGCTGCTCGAGAAGGCACTCCGGGCGGGCACGATCATGGGCCTGGCCACCACGAACGCCCTCGAACTCGGCGTGGACGTCTCCGGGCTCGACGCCGTGCTGATCGCCGGCTGGCCGGGCACCCGGGCCTCGCTCTGGCAGCAGGCGGGCCGGGCGGGCCGGGACGGCAGGGACGCGCTCGCCGTACTGATCGCCAGGGACGACCCTCTCGACACCTACCTGGTGCACCACCCCGATGCCCTGTTCGGCCGGCCCGTGGAGGCGATCGTCCTCGATCCGGACAATCCGTACGTGCTGGGCCCGCACCTCTGCGCCGCCGCCGCCGAGATCCCGCTCTCCGAGGACGATCTGCCCGTCTTCGGCGACACCACCTCGGCCGTCCTCGATGACCTGGTCGACAAGAATCTGCTCAGGAGGCGCCCGGCGGGATGGTTCTGGACCCGGCGCGAACGCGCCACCGACCTCGCCGACATCCGCGGCGGTGGAGGCGCCCCCATCCAGGTCGTGGAGTCGTCGACCGGCCGTCTCCTGGGCAGCGTGGACGAGCCTTCCGCCCACACCGCGGTGCACACCGGCGCTGTCTACCTCCACCAGGGCGAGACCTTCATCGTCGAACTCCTCGACCTGGAGGCCGGGGTCGCCCTCGTTTCCAGCGCAAACCCCGACTACACCACGTTCGCCCGGGACATCACCGACATCTCCGTCCTCGGCACCCGGCGTTCCCACACCCTCGGCCCAGGCACGCTGCACTTCGGCGAGGTGGAGGTGACCCGGCAGGTCGTCTCGTACCTCAAAAGGCGCCTCCAGTCGGGCGAGATGCTCGGCGACGAGCCCCTCGACCTGCCACCTCGCACCCTTCGCACCCGTGCGGTCTGGTGGACGCTCCCCGCGTCCGCGATCGCCCCGCTCGCCGAGGCCGGAATCGACCTCGGCGGAGCCGCCCACGCCGCCGAGCATGCCTCGATCGGACTGCTGCCCCTGTTCGCCACCTGCGACCGCTGGGACATCGGCGGCGTCTCCACCGAACTTCACGCCGACACGGGCCTGCTCACAGTCTTCGTGTACGACGGCCACGAGGGCGGAGCGGGCTTCGCGGAACGCGGCTACGCCCGGGCGACGGACTGGCTGACGGCGACACGCGAAGCCATCACCTCCTGCGAATGTGAACGTGGCTGCCCCTCCTGCATCCAGTCGCCGAAGTGCGGCAACGGCAACGAACCCCTGGACAAACGAGGCGCGATCCGCCTCCTCGACACCCTGCTGTCCGAATAGACCGGTCGGTGCAGAGACTCCTTCACGGCGACCCCTCATCGCGCTCTCACAACCACACGGCTCGCGGAAGCCCGATCGTGGTACGGCCTGTGGGTCGTGTTGACAGGCGAGTCCCTGGTAGGGCCTGTGAGTCGCATCGGCGGGTGGGGTGCTGGTACGGCCTGTGGGTGCATCTGGGGTGGTTGCCGACCTGTGAATCGGATCTGCGGTTACCCGGTGTTACTGACAGCGGCACCCGCAGGCCGACAGAGCCGAGCACACCCCTGACGCGCGTCCCCCAGTTACGCCACACGACTCAAGTGGCGTTAACTGTCGCCACCTCTGTGTCTGCGACCAGCGAAAACACGTTCGTTCTCATCGTCGTCGGCGGCCCAGAAATCCGCTGATCCCGACTGGGGGCGTTCCCAGAACCCGCTGTCCTCCATGGCTCTGGGCGACGGAGGAAGGTAATCGTCCCAGTGTTCTTCGATACGGGCGGCGGGCGGGTTGATGGAGGCCGAGCCCTCGGGAACGTCCGTCACGGCCGAACTGGGCAGCGCGATCCGCTTGGGCCCCTGCCGGGCGCCATCCGTGTCGCGAACGCCCCAATCGTCGTCCACCTCGATCTGGACCGAGATCTCCTTGCGCGCCGGCTCAGAAGTGGGGAACGCGGCGGGCTTTTCCCCGAGCGCGTCCTTCGACGGCTGCTGGTGTTCCTTGGGCTGCTCTGTTCGGGATTTCTCGGGTACGCGCGTCTTCGCCACGGCCAGAATCACCGTGGGCCGCCGCCGGAGCGGCACCGCGGCAGACGGCGGGACGGTGTCATCGCCCAGTGAGCCCTGCGGGCCGTGCGCGACGTACGAGCCATGCGCGCCATGTGAGCCATGCACACCGCCTGCGGCCGAGGCCTGGCCAGCACGTGTGGCCGCCCCGGCAGGCACCGACGTGGCACCGGATGCCGCCCCTGCCCCGGCAAGGGCTCGCCGCCGCGCCCACGCGCCCGCGTGCGCGCCGAGCAGCAGCAGAAGGAGACCGACAGCCACATAGAAGCCGTACTGTCCGATGTTCCCCAGCGGCGACGCGCTTGAATGGGCTCTCACGTCGCCGGCGGTCACGGGCGCGGTGTCCGTGCCGTCCCTACCTCCGGACGGGACGAGACCGCCCGAATCGTCGTCGGCTGTCGGGATGGGCAGGTTTCCGTCAACGTCGGTGTCGGGAATGTCGGGCAGCTTGGTGGTTGTGGGCTTACGGGACGGCTGGTCCACCGGCAGTGCCTGTCTCTTGGCGGGCAGGGTCGGCAGCGCGTCGACGTTCTTGGCATCTCGGTTCTTCGGCGTCTTCGTGGCGGTCTTCTTCGACTTGGCGGTGGGCTTGGCGGGGATGGCGAGGTAGGCGGCGCCCGACGGATCCGACCCGATCGAGCCCCCTTCTCCATCACCCCTGAAAGCCTTGACAGTGAACCCCACCCGCTGCCCTTCCGCCTTGGCGGGCACCGCGAGCGCCGCCCTGCAGGAGGTGCCCTCGCAGGCACCGTCGGCGGGCAGCCTCCCGACGATGCCCGTCAGCGTGTTGGAGACCTCGTAGGACTGCAGATCGGGCTCGGCCCCCTTGGACCAGGTGACGAGGACCTTGTCGGTGCCCTGCCGGGCCACGTTCACGTTGCCGGGAGTCTGGGCGGGCCTGCGCAGCTTGAAGGTGCTGGTGGCGTACACCCTCCCGGTGAGTTCTCCCTTGAGGGTCACCGTGAAAGGGCCATTGGGGGCGGCCCCGGCGTCGAACGTGCCGGAGAGCGTCTGGTTGGCACCGCCTCCGGCGACCTTCTGGCTGGGGGTGGACGGGCCTTCGACGTACAGGCCCATGCTGAGCTGGATCATTCCCGTACTGGCGGAAACAGTGACCGTCGAGCCGGAGACCACCTGACCGTCGGCGGGCGAGGTGATCTGCCCGGACGTGTCGGCCTGCCAGGCCGCGGAGGCGGCCTGCGCGGACCCGGTCAGCGCGACGGACAACACCACGATCGCTCCTGCGGCCACCACTTTGCCGACTACCGTCACGACGCTTCCCTCCATCGAGAGCCTCGCGTCGCCCGACCGCCCTTTGGGGCGTTCACGCGACGACCGGAAGTGCAGTCCGCCCGGCCGATACGGTCACCGACCGCCCCCGGGCCGCACCCTAGCGACTTCGTCAGAGCTGTCACAGACGCCCTGCCGCATATGGCATGAACCGAGGGTAAGCGGGACCTTACGGGAAATGCTCAACTCTTGGACACTGCGTCTAAGAAGTCGTAACGGGATCGCGACATTGCACCCGTAAGCCACACTCGCCACTTTCGGCGACTTCGCCCTTTTGTTCACTCGCGCATATTTGTGCAAATAGCAAGAATCAGGACTCACCATCTAAGTCAGGGCAGGTCATCCCATCAGTTACGTCGGAGAGCCTGCCAGGGTCACCGTCGCGGGGCCCGCACGGGATCTGCCGGTCAGAGTTCGGGTGCCGGCGATCGGCAGGGAGATCGACATCGTGGTCCAGACGTCGGCGACCTCGTCCCGGATCTCGCAGCGGGTCAGTTTCGCACCGTTCCGTGCAGCGATGGCCGACGCCCGCAAGCAGGCGCCCTCCGGGTCGGTCAACGCCATCTCGGCCGCCGCCAGCGCGCTGAGGTCGGCGGCGCTGCCGACCCGGTGGCCGGCCACGCGTACGGAGCCCACAGCGGCCAGCGCCGTGGCGACGGCCATCAGGAGACCCATGAGGGCGACACCCCACAGCGTGGCGGAGCCGCGTTCCTTGTCGCGCTTCAACTTCTCCTCCTCGGCGATGGCCGGTCTCATGCCGGCATGGCTCTGCTCAGGGGACTGACAGGCGTGGTTCGGTGTCGGCCGTGGCCGTGGCGGACACCTGGACGGCGGGCAGCGACCCGCCCCACGCCGGGCGCACCTCGACGGTGATCTGCACCTTGGTCAGATCGACGTCACGGGACACCGTGATCCGCGCGTCGGCATGGGTGGCCGACCGGGCGCGGTCGCGGACCTGGCTCAATGGTTCGCCCCTGGCCGCCGCCCTGGCGGCCGCGCGTGCAGCGTCCACGCATTCGAGCTGGACGCCGACGGCTTGGACGGCCCACAGCGCGGCAGCCAGGACGACCATGAGAGCGGGCAACATCGCGGCGGTCTCGGCCGTCACCGAGCCCCGCGATGCCGACCGTCTCCCGCCCACAGTGATCCGCCCGAGGCGGCGGCTCATTTGCCGGTCGTCTTGAGTGCCCGGTCGATGAGGGAGGACAACATCTCCTGCACTTCAGGACTGCTCACGACCTTGAACAGGAGCGCGGCGAAGGCGCAGGCCGCAATGGTGCCCACCGCGTATTCGGCCGTGGACATTCCTCGTTCGCGGTTGGCCAGTGCGTAGTGAAGCCATCGGTTGGATCGCCACCACGAGCCCGCTCCGGCGCCTTCCCCGCCGGAGGTGGCCGGCGAGTCACCCGGTGCGGTGTCGGCGGGCCTCGGCTGGGTGTCCGAAGGGGCGTTGACGGGCGTCGGCGGGGTGTTCGGGTCCATACCGGCGGGCACCGGTGAGGTGTCCACCTTCGTGCCTGCGGGCGTCGTCGGAGCGGTCGGCGTCGGAGCGGTCGGCGTCGGAGCGGTCGGCGTCGGAGCGGTCGGCGTTGGTGGGCTGGTCGGCGTGGGGACGGCGGTGTGGCTGGTCAGAGGTGTGTCGGTGGCCGGGGTGCTGCAGGCCGGGTGGGCTCCCGGCGGCGTGTGGGGGCGTGGCGCGGTCGTGGCCGGGCTGAGGGTGGAACCTTGCATCGGGCCTCCAGGTGTCGGAGCCGGGGTCTTGTCCGGCGGGAG
Organism: Nonomuraea mesophila; assembly: GCF_004352805.1. NCBI lineage: Bacteria > Bacillati > Actinomycetota > Actinomycetes > Streptosporangiales > Streptosporangiaceae > Nonomuraea > Nonomuraea mesophila. Next base: position 7,051 of record NZ_SMLD01000230.1, on the reverse strand, counting down.
TCCAAGGGTCGCCGAAAGGGCTCTGCGGTCAGTGGACCGAGCGCGGTTCTGTGGATAAGGGCCGCTTTGAGGTTGACCTGTGGACAACTGGTTCTGCGTAGGGCGCGGTAGGTGGGAGATGGCCGACCTCGTTGATGAACGACGCCCGTGTTGAACGCGTCTCAGACGACATGAGCGATTGCAGGCGCGCACCCGAAACGTGGTGGTTCCCGGCGACGAGCGCAGGACCACCCAGCGGCACCTCGACTGGGAGGGATGTTTCAACGTTCGCGATCTCGGCGGCATCCCGGTGGCCGGTGGCGGCGTGATCCGGCCGGGCGCGATCGTTCGTTCGGACAACCCCGAGAGACTGGACGGCGGCCGGCTGGTCGGCGCTCGTGCAGTATGGCGTCCGGACCGTGGTCGACCTGCGGAACGACGACGAGCTTCAGGCAGGCCCGCCGAACCGGCCCGCATGCGTGACCACCGTGCACGTGCCGCTGGACGACGTGGCCGACACGGCGTTCTGGACCTGTCCGCGGGAGAACGAGCTGGACGGGGCGCCGCTCTACTACCGGCCGTTCCTCGACCGGAAGGCGCGGCACTGCGCCGCCGCCGTCACCGCCGTCGCGCGTGCGCAGCCTGGAGGGGCGCTGGTCCATTGCGGGCTCGGCAGGGATCGTACGGGCCTCGTCGTCATGCTGCTGCTGGCGCTCGCAGGAGCCGGCTCGGACGACATCGCCGCAGACTATGAGCTCAGTACGGCCCGTTTGCCCGCGTTGTTCGCCGCTGTGGGGATCGACGACCAGACGGAGGTCATACGGAACATTCTGGCCAGGAAGAACACCACCGCCCGAGACGCCATGATCAGCGTGCTGGAAGACGTCGACGTCGAGGCTCGCCTTCGGGCGGCCGGCCTCGGTGAAAACGACGTCGCCGCACTACGCGACCGGCTCGTCCAGCCGGAGTGAGCACCCGCCTCTGGCCGGGAACACGAACCCCCAAGTCGCACGTCGGAGGGCGTACGGGGCGGTGTGACGCGGCACGCGCCCGCCACCGGGCGAGCGACCCTGGTCGACACGCGCCCGTACCTTCTCCCACGGCACAGAACCACCGGCGCGGCGAGCCGTCGTCGCGTCCGGCTCACCCGGTGGGACGGGCGGAGCCCACCATGAGCGCCTTTGGTTCGCCTCATCGCCCGGTCAGGTGAGCTCGGCGAGCCGTCGTTGGAGGAGACGTCGTTCGGCGCAGTTGTGGGCAAGCGTGAGTGCGCGTTCGTAGGCGGTGCGGGCTTCCAGGATGTGGCCGGCGCGCCGGAGAAGTTCGCCCCGCGCGGCGTGCAGGTAGTGGAAATCCTCGAGGGCGATTCGGTCGATGAGTGCCAGTCCTGCTTCGGGGCCATGGGTCTCGGCGATGGCGATGGCGCGGTTCAGTTCGACGACCGGGGAGGCGGTGAGCCGAGCGAGTTCGCCGTACAACGCGGCGATCTGTGGCCAGTCGGTGGGTTGCTCGGTGTGCAGCGACGCGATCGCGGCCTGGATCACGTACGGGCCGCGGCCGTGGAGTGTCAGCGCACGCGCGAGCAGACCCCGCCCCTCGTCGATCTGGGCGCGGTCCCAGAGGGAGCGGTCCTGTTCGGCGAGGAGTACGAGGTCGTCACCCGAGAAGCGCGCCCTGCGGCGGGAGTCGTGCAACAACATGACTGCCAGCAGTCCATGCGCTTCCGGTTCGCCGGGCAACAACTCGACCAGCGCGCGACCGAGCCAGATGGCCTCGCCGGCGAGGTCGCCGCGGCCGCTGTAACCCTCGTTGAAGATCAGGTAGATGACCGCGAGCACGGTCGCCAGCCGCTCAGGCAACAGGTGATCGGCGGGAACACGGAACGGGATGCCGGAAGCCTTGATCTTCCGTTTCGCCCGTACCAATCGCTGCGCCATCGTCGCCTTGGGCACCAGCAACGCGCGGGCGATCTCATCGGTGCGCAGGCCGCCGAGCGTCCGCAGGATCAGAGCCACCTGCGCCGCCATGGACAGCGCGGGATGGCAGCACGTGAAAATGAGCTTGAGCCGCTCGTCCACGAACCCGTCGTCGGCCACCTGCTCCCCTTGGTCGTCTCGTGCCGGCTCGGCCGCGAGCAGGCGGGTTCTGTCGGCCAGTGTCCGGTTGCGGCGGATGCGGTTGAGCGCCCGGTTGCGCGCGGTCGTCACCAGCCAGGCGCCCGGGTTGGCCGGGACGCCATCACGCGGCCACCGTGCGGCGGCGATGGCGAACGCCTCCTGCGCGGCCTCCTCGGCGAGGTCGAAGTCGCCGAGGAGGCCGATCATCCGGGCGAGAACGCGCCCCCACTGCTCGCGAAAGACTCGTTCGAGCACGTCGGTCACTTCAGCGGGCGCACCTCCACCGCGCCGCCCAGCCGTGCCGCCGGGATCCGCGCGGCCAGCGCGATCGCCGCGTCGAGGTCGTCGGCCTCGTAGAACAGGTAGCCGCCAAGCGACTCCTTCATCTCCACGAACGGGCCGTCCGTCGTCAACGTCCTGCCGCCCTCGACCCGCACGGTGGTTGCCAGAGCGGGCTCTTCCAGCCACTCCCCTGGGGTCACCCCGGGCGTCCGGCTGACCGCCTCGTAGTCGGCGGCGACCTCCTTCTGCTCGTCCTCCGTCAGTTGGTCCCACGGCATGTCGCCGTGGTTGATCAGCAGCATGTATTTCACCGGAACCCTCCTCGTCGTCGGAACGGTCGTCTAAAGGACAATCGGGCAGCCGCGACATCGACACCGCGACGGAAAATCTTCCCGGATTCACGATGTCGGCCGGGGTCATCGCGTGGACCTGGTGGGTCTGTCTTACCAGGATTCGGCGTGAGGCGAAGGTCGCGGAAGGCAGGACGGAGCTTCGTGGACAGACGCGGTGCATCAGGTATGGCGAACGTGGCGGCTCGGACATGACGGGAGATGTACGTCATGGAAGGACGATGGTGGACGCCAACCCGACGACCACCGGGATGATGCCGAGCAGGACGAACGCCGGCAGGAAGCACAACCCCAGCGGCGCCACGGCCTTGACGCCGACCTGCCTGGCCGAGGCGACGGATCCGGCCCTGGCCGCCTCCCGGGCGTCGTCGGCCAGGCGGGTCAGGACGTCCGCCACCGGCGCGCCGCTCTGAGCCGCCCGTCCCATCGCCCGGCAGAGCCCGCCCATCGCAGGGTCGCCTGCGAGGGCAGCCCAGGTGGTCTCCGGGTCGGCGCCCAGGCGGAGCCTGCTGCTCACCCAGCCGAGCCGCCTGCCGAGGGGACCCCCGACCGTACGGCCGGCGATCTCTGTGGCGGCGCTCACCGGGCGGCCGGCGATCAGGCACGCGGTCATCAGGTCGGCGGCGAACGGCAGGTCGGCGGCCATCCGCTCGCGGTCCTGCCGTACCTGTTGCGGCTCTCTCCTGTGCAGGAACACCGCCCCCGCGGCGGCCGTCAGCAGCCCGGCGACGACTCCGATGGGTCCGACGCCGAACAGGAGGGTGGCCATCAGCCCCGCGCATGCCGCGGTGACGGCCGTCTTGCGGGTCATCCGTCGCGGACGGTTGTGGGAGGGGCCGAGCCAGGCCGGTGGCTCTTCGGTCTCGCCGGCGGGATGCGGATGCCAGGCCAGTCGGTCTTCCGTCCCGCCCGCGGGATGCGCGTGCCAGGCCACTCGGTCGTCGGCGTGGCTCTCGCGACGAGGGTGGGCAGGGCGTAGCCGGGCCAGGCGTCCGGCCGGGGTGGTCGGAGACAGCCACAACCACGCCGCCAGACCCGCGCACAGGGCGGACAACAGAGCGAACATCGGTGGAATCCATTCGGTCGCGCACAGGGCTCAGCCCTGGGCTTGGGTGGCCATGCGGTTGGTCCACCACAGGCCGCACGCGTCGAGGGCGATCCCCGTCACCAGGCACATCAGGCCCGGCAGGGTGCCGAGCAGGAAGGTGAGGGGGCGCATGCCGAGCGCCGCGGCCATGAGGAGGCCCAGGGCCGGGAGGGCGGCGAGCATCCTGGCCGTCGTGCGAGGTCCGGCCAGTTGCGCGGCGACGTCCTGGCGGTGGGCCTGTGCCGCGCGTAACGTGCTCGCCACCCGGTCGACCAGGGCCGAGAGGCCGGCCCCCACCGTGACACCCACCTCCCAGCAGGCGGCCAGCCGGCGCAGGCCGTCGCCTCCTTGCGGCGGGGCCGCTGCGGTCAGTGCCGCGGGGACGTCGCCGCCGTCTCTCGCAGCGGCCACGACCGGGCGCAGGGTCTGCGGGTCTGGGAAGTCGACCGATGCCAGGGCCCTGGTCAGGGCCTCTCCGGGAGTGCGGCCGGCGGACAGCTCGGCCGACAATGCCTGGCACAACTCGATCGACGCGCTGTGCCAGGCGTCGGCGCGGCGGGCAGGGCTGGTACGGGTGAGCAGCCGGCCGAACATACGCCGCCGCGATCTCGCCCCGCCCCGGGTGAGCCCGCTCAGCCGGGTCGTGGCGACGTCGGGGCCGGTCCACATCCACACGGCGCAGGCCGTGCACACCACGGTGACGATCAGCGCGCTGCTCATGGCAGAGTCCTTCCGGTCAGGGCGTCGTGGCCGGCGCCGAGGTGAGTGCGGCCGTCGGCGTCGAAGGTCAGGGCGGGGATCGACTCGACGAGGCCGGTCGGGGTCCTGGTGAGCAGGCAGATCTCGGCGATGCGCCGGCGCCCGTCGGGGCGGTCGCGGGTCAGGTGTATGACCGCGTCGAGCGCGGCGGCCAGCTGACTGTGCACGGCCTCCCTGCTCAGGCCCGCCGCGCACCCCAGCGCCTCGATCCGGGGCGGCACGTCGGCCGCGGTGTTGGCGTGCAGGGTGCCGCAGCCGCCTTCGTGCCCCGTGTTCAAGGCCGCCAGCAGATCCACGACCTCCGCTCCTCGTACTTCACCGACCACCAAACGGTCGGGGCGCATCCGCAGCGCCTGACGCACGAGGTCGCGCAGGCCCACGCCGCCCGCGCCCTCCAGGTTGGCCGGGCGGGTTTCCAGGCGGACAACGTGCGGGTGGACCGGACGCAGCTCGGCCGAGTCCTCCACCAGCAGCAGGCGCTCCCCAGGGTCGGCCAAGGAGAGCAGGCCGCTGAGCAGGGTGGTTTTTCCTGTGCCGGTGCCGCCGGTCACGAGGAAGGCGAGCCTGGCGGTCACCATGGCGGACAACACCGGGATGGCGGGTGGGGTGATGGTGCCGGCTGCGACGAGGTCGGACAGGGTGAACGTGTGCCGGGGCGGCAGGCGTAGCGAGATGCAGGTGCCGCCGGACGCCACGGGAGGCAGCACCGCGTGGAGGCGTACGCCGCCCGCGAGCCGGGCGTCGACGTGGGGGCACGCGTCGTCGAGGCGCCTGCCGGCGGCGGACGCGAGGCGCTGGGCCAACCGGCGTACGGCCCCGTCGTCTGCGAACGCGACCGACGTGCGGCGCAGGCCGCCTCCCTCGTCGATCCACACCTCCCGTGGGCCGTTGACCAGGACGTCGGTCACCTCGGGGCGTGCCAGGAGCGGCTCCAGCGGGCCCGCGCCTATCAGGTCGGCGCAGAGCGCTCTGGCCACCGCGAGGATCTCCGCGTCGCCGTAGACGGACTTCTCCGCACGGAGCGCCACCGCCACCTGGGCGGCGCTGGGCTCGGCCCCCGTGCGGGCCAGGCGTACGCGCACCGCCTCCACCAGCTCGGGCGAGACCGCGTACGTCATGCTGCCGGGACCAGGTCGCGGAGCAGCGCGGAACACAGGGCGCCGAGCACGGTGCGGGGGCCCAGCTTGGGCAACTCGCCCCGGTTGAGCGTGGCGGTGAGGCGCGGCTGGTCGGGCAGGCTGCCGGCGGTGGGGATGCCGAGCGAGCCGGTGGCGATGTCGTCGTCCAGAACTCCCGGGCGGAGGACCGCGCGCAGATCGGAGGTGTGCTTGCGGGCCTCGCCCAGCACCTGGCCCGCCGAGAGGATGCCGCGCACGTCGGCCGTGGCCACGACCAGTGTGGTCTTCGCCCTGGTGAGGGCTTCGATCGCAGCGGGGTCGAGGTGACGGGGAAGGTCGGCGACGATCAGGTCGAAGCCGCGCCTGCCCGCCTCGAGCACCGAGCGCATGGCCTGAGCCGGGATCGCCCCCACCTCGCCCCTGTGGAAGGAGAGGACCGCCAGGTCGCCGAACGACGGCAGCGCGGCCTGCAGCGCGCTGGAGCTGATGCGGCCCTCCCTGGCCACCAGGTCTCCCCAGCGTGCGCCCGGTGCTTCTTCGTGGCCGAGCAGCGCGTCGATGCCGCCACCCAGCGGGTCGGCGTCGACCAGCAGTGTGCGGAGGTGGTCGCCCGAGGCGCGCAGGGCCAGGCAGGCCGACAACACGCTGGCGCCCGCTCCGCCGCGCCCGCCGAGCACGCAGATCAACGCACCGGAACGGGGGTCGGGCTCCATGGCGTCGGCCAGCCGCTCCACCAGGTGCCGCTCGTCGCCCGGCAGGGTCACGACGGACTGAGCGCCCACGGTGACGCATTTGCGCCAGGTATCGGGGTCGTCCGGATCTCGTGTCACGAGCAGGATCTGGTCTCGGGCCGGGGGTGAGGCCGCGGCCACCGCGTCCGCCTGGTCGGCGCCCACCACGATCAGCGGAGCGAGGTTCCAGTAAGGGCGGGCGTGCGCGGGGACATGGGCCACGTCGAGCTGGGCGCCGGCCGCGGCCGCGATGCGGACCAGGTCGTCGAGCAGAGCGTGGTCTTCGGTGATGACCAGGGGACGGTGCATCTGGGCCTCCTGCGTGGGTTGGATGCCCACCTTGCTGGAGGCGGCGCGGGCGGCGGCGGGGCGAACGGGATTCTGTGGATGAGGGCGTCGGGAGCCAGGAAGGCTGTGGACGGCGAACATCGCGGGCTTCGCGTCTGGCACGGGTCGATGGCGGAGCACCCGGTGATGGCGAAGCGCCCAGTGATGGCGGGAGTACGGCGCAGGTCTCGGCGTGGTGGCGCGGGACGGCGGCTTGGTGCGGGGTCCCGGCGGCGCGGGTCCTGGCCGGGCGTGGTGGGAAAAGGGGCGACCCCCGCCGGGGGGGAGAGCGGGGGTCGCC
>NZ_SMLD01000022.1:0-79223 GCF_004352805.1 Nonomuraea mesophila | reverse complement strand
CCATAGTGGCGGCATGGACGACAACGAGCTGTACCCCATCGGGGACGTGGCCAGACGGACCGGGCTGAGCGTCAGCGCCATCCGCTACTACTCCGACGCCGGCGTCATCGACCCCACCCACGTCACCGAGGCCGGCCACCGGCTGTTCGACGTCCGCGCCATCGCGCGGCTGGAGCTCGTCCGCACCCTGCGCGACCTGGACGCCGCGCTGGACGACATCCGCAGGCTGCTCGGCGGTGAGACGTCCCTGCACGATCTTCTCGCGACGCACCTGGAGCTGGTCGAGCGTCAGGAGCGCGACCTGCGGGCCAGGAGGGCCGTGCTGCGGACCCTGGTCAAGCAGGGCGGCACGGCCGCGCAGGCGGCATTGATGCACAAGCTCGTGTCGATGCCCGACGACGAACGCGAGCGGCTCGTCGACGACTTCTGGGACGACGTCAGCGACGGTCTCGACGTCAACCCCGACTTCGTCGGGCGGCTGCGGGAGATGCGGCCGAGCTTGCCGGAGGACCCCACCGCCGCCCAGCTCGAAGCCTGGATCGAGCTGGCCGACCTGGTCCAGGACCCGGAGTTCCGAGGCGCGGTCCGCTCCTACCTCCAGGATACCTTCACCACGTTCCCGGGACGGCTCATGGCCGCCACGCCGGTGCAGGACTTCATCTACGGGACGGGAATGACGATCATGGGGGACATCATGGCCGCGTACCGTTCGGGGCTGCCCGCGGACGCGCCACGTTCGCGCGAGCTGGCCGTACGCCTCGTGGACGCGACCGCCGCGCTCGACGACCGCCAGGCCACCGCCTCGTTCCGGCGGGAGATGGCCGCGAAGTTCGACGAGATCGACGTGCTCCTGCGTGAGGAGGACGACGACACCGGGTCCCGGTTCGACCTCACCCACGGCAGGTACCTGACGCTGGTGTCCGTGATCAACGGGACGTCCGGCCCGGACCAGGAGGTCGTGCCCTTCGCGTGGATCGCGGCGGCCCTTCGCGCTTCGGCCCCTTGAGTCTCAAGCCGCTTGAGACTCCATAGTGGCGGCATGGACGACAACGAGCTGTACCCCATCGGGGACGTGGCCAGACGGACCGGGCTGAGCGTCAGCGCCATCCGCTACTACTCCGACGCCGGCGTCATCGACCCCACACGTGTGAGCGAGGCGGGCTACCGCCTCTACGACGTCCGCGCCATCGCGCGGCTGGAGCTCGTCCGCACCCTGCGCGACCTGGACGCCGCGCTGGACGACATCCGCAGGCTGCTCGACGGTGAGACGTCCCTGCACGATCTTCTCGCGACGCACCTGGAGCTGGTCGAGCGTCAGGAGCGCGACCTGCGGGCCAGGAGGGCCGTGCTGCGGACCCTGGTCAAGCAGGGCGGCACGGCCGCGCAGGCGGCGCTGATGCACAAGCTCGTGTCGATGCCCGACGACGAACGCGAGCGGCTCGTCGACGACTTCTGGAACGAGGTCGGCGAAGGGCTCGAGGTGCCGGACGGTTTCGTCGAACGCCTGAGCACGATGCGGCCGAGCTTGCCGGAGGACCCCACCGCCGCCCAGCTCGAAGCCTGGATCGAGCTGGCCGACCTGGTCCAGGACCAGCGGTTCCGCGCCGCGGTCCGCTCCTACCTCCAGGACGCGTACGGCACCTTCCCCGGGAGCAGCCTGGCCGCCGCGCCGGTGTGGGACTTCATCCACGAGGACGGCGCCAGGATCGGGGAGGAGGTCGTGGCCGCGTACCGTTCGGGGCTGGCGCCGGACTCGCCACGGGCGCGCGAGCTGGTCGTCCGCATGGCGGGCGCCGCCGCCGGGGCCATGGGGGAGCAGTCCACGACCGAGCAACGTGAGCGGCTGGCCAGGGCCTTCCTGCTGGTCGAGCAGCTGCGGCGCGAGGACTCCCAGGAGGAGGAGCGCTACGACGCCACCCACGGCAGATACCTGTCCCTGGTGGAGCTGATCAACGGCACCCCGCCCAGCACGGGCGAGGACGATGCCGAGGCGTTCGCGTGGATCGCCGAGGCGCTGCGTGCTTCGACCCGGCAGTGACCCGAGGCTGAATCGCACGGCACGTCTCGGGCGTACGCGACGGATGCTCGAGGCCGCGTCGTCAGTGCGGTGCCGCTACGCCGGTCGTTCCGCCGGGGAAGTCGTCGGTCCACTCGGTGGTCAGCTTGATGAAGTGCCCGTGGTTGGCGCCGGCGACGCCTCCGCCGGCTGTGGGGAGCAGGTTGGCGCGGACCACCCGGGAGGTCTCGGGATCGACGACCAGCCTGATCTCCCGCTCACCGTCGGGAACCATCAGCTCCTCCCCGTCCTCGACCGTGCCCACCCGCTGCACCTCCGGCACCGTGGCGAGAGCCCGGAACGCCGCGGAACGCACCTCCGCCGGCGCGGGCAGAGGAGTCGTTTCTGGGATCCGCAGAGGCGATGGCCGTCGGACGCTGGGTGGGCTGCGTGGTCATGGCGCGACGGCCGTCGGCTCAGCGTGGCATCGGGGCGCCTCGTCGGGCGTGTCGAGACCTGACGCGGCTGCGCGAAATTCGGTCGACAGGCCGGGTGCGCCGCGCCTATACCTGTCCGTCATGACCACGTTCCGTCTTACGCCGCCCTCGTCGTCTCCCGCCGGCCGGCCGGGTGACCGACAGCGGCAGCCGTGCCGACCGTGGAGGCCGATTCCCGCCCCGTCGTGACGGCCGCCCTGGTCGCGGGGCTGCTCGCCGGATTTGGCATCGCCATTCCCGTGGGAGCCGTCGCGACGTACCTCGTGGCCCTCACCGCCAGGACCTCCCTGAGGATCGGCGTCTGCGCCGCGCTGGGGGTGGCGACCGCGGACGGGCTCTACGCGCTGGTCGCGGTCGTCGGCGGCTCCGCGCTCACGGGCCTCATCGAGCCGATCATGTTCTTCCTGCGGCCGGCGTCCGCCGTGGTCCTGATCGCCCTGGCCGTTCACGGCGCCGTCACGGCGATCAGCCGGCACGCCGGTCGGCGGGCGGTCTCATCGATCGACCCGGCCGCGCCCGGTCCGTTCCGGGCCTTCCTGGCATTGCTGGGGCTGACCCTGCTGAACCCCATGACGGTGATCTACTTCACCGCGCTCGTCCTCGGCACCCGGACGGTGACGGAGCCTCCTGAGCAGGCGGTGTTCGTGCTCGCCGCCTTCGTCGCGTCGGCGAGCTGGCAACTGCTGCTGGCCGGTGGGGGCACGCTGCTCGGGAGGACGCTGACCGGCAGCCGGGGGCGGCTCGTCACCGCGCTGGCCTCCAGCGCCCTGATCGCCATACTCGCCGTCGTCACCCTCGTGGGCTGACGGGAGCGGCGGGCGGTGTTCAGCCCGCGGCCTGGGCGGCGACCTTCTCGATGGCCTTGACGGCGACGTCGGGCTGGTCGGTGTAGATGTAGTGGCCGCTCCTGGCGGCGGTGCTGAGGTTGCTGTTGGTGGAGAGGTCCAGCCACTTGCGCTGGCCGGCGCTCCACGCCTTCTCCAGCTGCTTGCCGTAGGTGGGGATGGCGGCGAGGTACGGCTGACCGTGCTTGATCACCTCTACCGGAATCCTGCCTGCGGAACGGACCTCGCCGTCGGCGACGACGAGCTGCTCGGGGTTCTGGCCGGCGAAGACGGCGAGCTGCTGGCCGCGCATCTGGGCCGCCGGGCCCTTGGCCGACTTGGGGATCACCCGGGCGATGTCGGCGCCCATGGTGGAGGGGGTGGCGTCCAGAAGGACCAGGCCCTTGACGCGGTCCTGGTGGTCGGGGGCGTAGCGGGCGGCGATGATGCCGCCGAGCGAGTGGCCGGCCAGCACGACCGGGTGGTCGCCGGCGACCTGGCCGAGCACCCCGGTGAGGACCTTGCCGGTGCTCGCGAAGTCCTGCTGGCCGGTGGGCTTGTCGCTGGCGCCGGCGCCGAGCCGGTCGTAGGAGCAGACCCGGTTCTTCGCGCTGAGCGTCTTCTGCAGGGCGGCCATCTTGGTCAGGTCGTCGCCGCCGCCGTGCATGAGCACGATGACCGGCTTGCCGTCCTCAGCCTCACCCGAGCAGGACACGTTCACCTTCTTGCCGCCGACCTTGATCTTCTTGGTCCCGGAGAACAGGTCGGCTTCGATCTTCTGCTCGGTGCCCGCCAAGGGGTCCCAGTTGTCCATGGAGTCCAGGGAGTCCCCGTTGCAACCGGCGACGCCCATGCCGAGCACGGTGGTGCACAGTGCGGCCAGAACGGGTGCCTTGAACTTGCCGAGCATGAGGTCCTCCGAGGAGAGCGAGTTGAGCGAGCGGCTCCGAATGCCGCGGTCACGTCGGTAACGCTACGGATCCGAGAGGTCCCTCTGCGTCCCCGCACGGTGGACATTGGCCTGTAGCTCGCACGGGGGACAACCGGCGGCGACGGGTGACCCGCGTCGCCCGTAACGCAGAACCAGGGCAAATCTCCCGTCATCCTTCGCCATGCAGCCGCAAGCACCGCTCCGCCCCGACCTGAGCTCGCCAACGGCCCGGCCCCGCGCGCCGGCGGCCACGAGGTCCGGGGCGCTTCGCAGGTGTGCAGAAGGGCGCCGGCGACCGTGTATGCGCTGGTCACCCGCTGAAAGCGGACCGAAGTCGGCCGCCTGCGGCGCGCAATGCTCGCAGGTAATTAACCGGATTTCAGCCCATAATGCATGATCTTGACCTAATCTTGGGAGGATTATGAACGTTTCTCACAGATTCGCGGCGCTCGCGGCTGCCGGATTGACGCTCACGGTGGCCGCGACCTCGCAGGTGTTCGTCCTGCCCAACGCCGCCTCGGCATCGGTGGTACCCGTCAACCAGGTCCAGCAGGCTGCTCCGGGGGGCGCGGCCGGCACGCAGGGCGCGAGTGCCCTCGCGAACAAGTCGCTGGCCACCAAGAACCGCATCTACCGAACCGGCCGTCTCACCGACGTGAACTGCCGGCCCGGCTCGCTGCCGTCCGGGAGCACGGCAGCGTACAAGCGGTTCCTGACGCGCGTGACCAACTGCCTGAACAAGGCGTGGGGCTCGCAGTTCCGCAAGGCACGGATGCCCTTCTCCAAGCCGCGGCTGCGCATCATCACCAGGAAGGTCAACACGCCCTGCGGCAAGTGGAGCGCCGGTGCCGACGGCTACTACTGCTCCGCCAACCGCACGATGTACATGCTGATCACCCGCAAGCAGCTGCGCCAGCCGTTCCCGCTGGGGATCGCGCGCCTCATGGCCCACGAGTACGGCCACCACGTGCAGCAGGTCTCCAAGATCTGGAGCTACTACTGGACGGCCCGTAACAGGGCCGGCAGCTCGCAGCGCCTCGCGCTCTCCCGCAGGTCCGAACTGCAGGCCGAGTGCTTCTCCGGCGCCTTCATGAGGACCCTGAGGGACGGGCGGGACTTCTCGGACCGGCAGTGGGACTACACCGTGAACTGGTTCCGTAATAACGGGCACAAGGCCTGGCGGCACAACGACCACGGCAGGGGCCCGACCCAGGCCAGGTGGATGACCCGCGGCTACAACAGCGGCTCTCCCGCGTCGTGCAACACCTGGGCCGCCTCGGCCCGCAGCACCACCTGACCGACCGGCACTTCACGTTCGCGTAGAAGGGGGGTCGGGCCCGCAGTGGCCCGGCCCCCCTCTGCGTCAGCGGTGGTCGTTCTCCTTCAGCTCGACGACCCAGGCACGACGCTCGGCGATCCTGCCGTCGCGCATGACGAACACCTCCGCCATCGACATGCGCATTTCGCCGCCCGCGACCCGCTTCACCGTCCCGTTGAGCTCCGCCATCACCACATCGCCCTGCTCGACCATGCGCACCACCTCCAGGTGCGGAGGGTCGACGAGCTCGGGCGGTCCGTCGATGGCCTTGTCGTAGGCCTCCTTGCCGGTCAGGTGGAAGGCGCCGAAGACGGTCCACTCGATGTCGTCGGTCAGGCAGGACAGGATCTGCTCGTGATCGTTCTTACGGAAACCGTCGAGGTAGGTGGTGACGGTCTCGATGTTGCGTGACATGTCCGCTCCTTCTGGAATGCCGTACGAACCGGCGGTCACGGACAGGTCGGAGCCGCCGAAGCGTTCTTGACATCCCGCGGCCGGGCCGGCGTCACGCCGCCGGACCGCTGAAAGGATGCGGGCGTGTATGTCTACGAAACGGGTGACGCGGACGCTCCTTCCACCATTCTGCTGCTGCACGGCGGAGGGGTCGCGGGATGGATGTGGCGTCCGACGCTGGAGCGCCTCCCGGCGACGGTACGAGTGATCGTTCCCGACCTGCCCGGCCACGGCCGCAGCGCGGACGAGACGTACCGGTCGCACGAGGAGACCGCGCGAGCCGTGGCCGGAATGCTGGAGGAACGCGCACCGGGCGGCGCGCTGGTCGCGGGGTTCTCGTTAGGAGCGCAGCTGGCCGTGCTGCTCGCCGCGACCCGGCCCGACCTCGTCACCGGCGCCGTCGTCGTCAGCGCGCAGGCCAGACCCCTCCGCTTCGCCCGTACGACCTTGGGGCTGCTCGCCGCGACCGCGCCGCTCGCGCGGCGACGGTGGTTCGCGCGGCTCCAGGCGAAGCAGCTGTTCATCCCGGACGAGCTGCTGCCCGACTACGTTCGCGACAGCGCCCGCATGAGCCGTGAGAATCTGCTCGCCAGTGTCGGCGAGAACCTCCGTTTCACCGTCCCCGCCGGCTGGGCGGGCTTCACGGAACCGGCCCTGGTGATGGTGGGGGAGCGGGAACGGAAGCTGCTGCACGATTCCGCCCGCGACCTCCACGAATCCCTTCCCGGCAGCCGGATGACCTCCGTGCCGGGATGCGGCCACGGCATTCCTCTGCAGCGCCCCGACCTGTTCGCCCGGGCCCTGACCGACAGGGTTCAACGACGGCCTTAATCGATTTTCGGCACCCGTACGATGAAAGCAATTAATCGTCATACGTGCAGAATAAAAAAGTTCGAGAGAATCGCGAACCTATCTCCCGGAGGCGCTATCTAATCCACACGTACGGCACACATAAAAAAATGAGACCCGGAAGGGCATCCACGAATGCGATCGAAGCTGGCCACCCTGTTCCTCGCCACGCTCACCGCCGGCGGCTGCGTCCTCGCCGGCGCCTCGCCCGCCTCGGCCACGTCGCACTACGGCAAAAGCAAATGGATCAGCGCCGAGCGCGGCTGGCAGCACGCGGGCGTGTACGTCGAACCCGGTGACAGGGTACGGATCCGCTACGTCACCGGCCGATGGACGGTCGACCACCGCAAGTTCCCCTACGTGTCCTCGGCCGGATACCCGAGGCACATCGACCGCAGGATCTACCAGCCGTGCAAGGTCCTCAGCAGGCACCCTCACGGCTCGATGATCGCGAAGATCAACGGCGACCACTACAGGGTCGGCCGCAGGGCTCTGATCGAGGCGCGCGAGTCGGGCTTCCTGCAACTGCGCGTCAACGACGCCGACGGCTGCCTGCGCGACAACGACGGCTCCGTCCGGGTGAAGATCACGGTCGCCGACCACTAGACGACGGTCTCCTCCAGCAAGATCGAGCGCGGGCCCGGACGGGTGAGAAAGTTTGGGTCGGGTGGTAATCGACAGGCGGCCGGCGGGACTACTGGGTGTGGACGATCCCGAAGAGCGATTCACCATGCTGTACGACCGGTACTACCGGAACGTGCTGGGCTACGTGCTGCTCCGGGTCGAGCAGAACGTGGCCGAGGACGTGTGCAGCGAGACGTTCCTCGTGGCCTGGCGCCGGCTCGACGACCTGCCCGAGCAGGTGCTGCCGTGGCTGCTCGGCGTGGCCCGCAACAAACTCGCCAAGCACCGTGAGGTGCGCCACCGGCGCACCGGCCTGGTGGAGCGGATCGCCGCGCTGACCAGTGAGCGGGAGCACGTCGCCTGGGACGTCGCCGAGCACGTGGTGGACCGGGAGCAGGCCATCTCCGCCCTGCGCGCCCTTCCCGAGAAGGACGTGGAGGCGATGATCCTGGCCACCTGGTACGGCCTGACGCCCGATCAGGCGGCGACGGTCGTGGGCTGCTCGGTACGGGCGTTCAACGTCCGGCTGCACCGGGCGCGCAAACGGCTCACCGGCAGGCTGCACCAGGAAGCGGGAGCCGCGCGACGACCGGTGCGAGGGACCCGGTTCGCCGAGGAGAGCTGACGTCCGCAGCAGGACCCACCCGTAGGGGGAAGACATGACCGATCGTATGTTCGCCCGGCTCAAGCCCGACGAGCTGGACGAACTGACCGAGGAGAGCTACCGGCGGCGCCGTCGCGAGGACCTCGCCCGGACGTTTTCCAGCACCCGCAACCCGACACCCGCATGGAGAGCTTTCATGGCCCGCCGTCCGATGTTCCTCCTGGCCACCGGCACGGTCGCCGCGGTCGCGGCCGGCGCGGTCGTCGTCTCCACGGGCGTGTTGTCCGGCGCGCCCGCCGGCAGAACCCCGCCGGTGGCGGCGGAGAGCACCCCGAGCGGCACGACCGGCGGCACAGGGGCGTCGCCGGCCGCCACGCGGGTCGACGCCCGGTCCTTCCTGCTCGCCGCCGCGGACACCGCGCTGCGCGAGCCCGCCGCGTCCGGCCACTACTGGTACGTCCGCCAGCGTACGACGCATCCCACCTTCCACTGGCCGGAGAAGTTCTGGACCGGGGTGCGCGAGCTCCAGCGCCAGGAGCAGGCGGAGGTCGACAGGACCGGCGCGAAGGACGACGAGCTGGTGGCCATCAACGAGAAGTACAACAAGAAGCTGGCGCGGCTGCGCAAGAGCATCTACCCCGACGGGCCGCCGTACAGGGCGTACGTCGTCGAGTCGGAGGAGCGGTGGCGGCCGAAGCGGGCGGGCGGCACCCACCGCGTGAAGAGCGAGGACCGCGAGGTCGTCTTCCCCACACCACAGGACGAGGCCACGTGGAAGAAGGAGGGCGCGCCGAAGTTGCTGGAGGACAAACCCAGGAGCGTCGACGACGACCTCCCGCGGCCGCTGTCGATCTCCAACATGGACATCACCATGCAGAACGTCGGCGACCTGCCCAGGTCGAAGAAGGCGCTGGCCGGCCGCCTGCGCGCCCGCTTCGCCGAGCTGCCGGGCCCCGGCAAGGAGTTCGACGTCTATTTGTGGCAGACCGGCGTCGATCTGATGACCGCGCCGACCACTCCCGGCACCCGGGCGGCTCTCTTCCGGATCCTCGCCGACCAGCCCGGCATCACCTCAAGCGGCCAGGTCGAGGACACCGCAGGGCGTAAGGGGGTCGGCCTGGCGGTCAAGAGCGGCGACGGGACCGAGTTCCAGCTCGTCATCAACGAGGACACCGCCGAGCTGCTGGAGTACGCGGTGGTGGAGAAGGGCGAGGACACGGCGCGGGTGACCTTCGAGGAGTTCGGCTGGACGGACAAGCTGGGCCGGCGCCCCCACCGCTAGCCGGCCCCGCTCGTCACGAATCCCTCACCGCCACGGCAGGAGAGCGGCGTACGGCGGCACGCCCTTGCCCTTGGTCCCGTCCTGCAGCACGGTCTCCGTGTCGGCCTTGAGCCCTTCTATCAGGGCTTGGGCGATCTGCTCGGCGCGCTCCTCCTCGGCGACCTTCTGCGCCGCCGGCCAGATGTCGGAGTCGAGTCTGCTCTTGGCGCGGCCGAGGATCTGGGCGAGGGCGACCGAGAACGAGTAGAGCCGGCAGTCCTTCCAGATCCACTTGCCCTCGTACCTGGTCTCCGCGTCCATGTCCGGGCCGATGAGTTCGAGCATGGTTTGGAGCTCGCCCTTGAGGGCGCACAGGTTTCCGAGGTTGCTCAGGTCGATGTGCAGGCACAACTGCCCTTCGCCGCCCTTGCCGGGCGTCTGGTCCTCGCTGGGGCGATCGAGCGGGCCCCACTCGTTGGAGTCGCGGGGGCCGGAGTTGAAGTTCCGGCCGGAGAAGGAGCCGGTGTAGGTGTCGCTGGCCCAGCGGTTGTCGAGGAAGACCCACCAGCTCAAGAGGGCCTGCCACATGATCTTGTACGCGAGGAGCATGCGCCGCTGCAGCGAACGGAGCCGGTCGGGCAGGCCCTCCTCCAGCTCGACGAGTCCCTGCAGCTTCGCGTATGCGCGGATGTCGGCGTCGAGGGCTTTGATGTCCTCCTCGACGGACTCGACCACCCCCGGGGGCAGGACGAGGTTCGTGTAACACCGCTCCCATTCCGCGAGTTCGAGGTCGAGGTTGTAGTAGACGTAGTCCTGGTCGTGGCCCTGCTTGTAGATGCGCAGGCTCGTCTCCACCGGCGAGCAGGTGACGATCTGCGCCGGGTAGCCGATGGCCGGGGAACTCCCCGAGGTCGCCTTGCGCAGGTCGGGCATACGATCGAGGTTGCGCGGCAGGTTGCTGATCTCGACGAGCGCGATCGGCCGTACGAAGCCGTGTGTCTTCGCGGTCAGCGCGTGCGCGGCGGCCTTCTCGTACATCACGGCGAAGTTGAGGAAGTCCGCGATGGCGATCTCGTCCCCGCCGTACGCGTTGCAGAAGCCTATGTTGCGCCAGCTTCCCGCCGTGTCCGTGCCGGTGTCCTGCGAGCCGGGGTAGGCGAAGGGGAAGTCGGTGGTGGTCGTCTCACCGAAACGTGCTCGCATTCTCCCGACATGGGTGAGGACGCGAGCGGTGGGCGAGCCGATGTGGTCGGGGTCGGCGCCGACTCCTTTGGTGCAGAACACCAGGGGCGTCTGCCCCTCCACCGCCTTGTCGGGGACGACGGTGAGGAAGTCGTCCCGGCCGTGGGCATTGGACCGGTGCAGGTAGACGCCGGTCGAGCAGAAGGTCGGATCCTCGACCGGCCTGGGGACGACCTCGTACACCTGGAACTTCGAGTCCTCGTGCCGGAACCTCCTGGACTCCATGCGCAGGTCCTTCGACAGCCGCTGGATCCAGCGGTCGTCCACGTCGCCGGGCTCGGGCTCATAGAACCCGCGGTCCTTGCCGTGCAGCGGGGAGACCAGGAAGAGACCCCAGTACGACGGGTGCAGCCGCTGCACCGGAAGCGTGGGCGCGCCGGCGCTGAGGATGACCTTGCCCAGCGTGACATGTGACTTCTTGCGCACGTCGGCCAGAGGTGGATCGTTCCACAAGGGTACGGTGCCCAGATCGTCGCGGCCCAGGCAGTACAGCAGGAGCTGCTGTTGCCGCTTGGTGGGCTTGCCCGCGATCCACTCGGGGTGCGCCTCGCGCAGGTCGCCTACCCACAGGGTCTTGAGCAGTTCCTCGTAGTCCTGGTAGCCGTCCAGCTTGGCCGTGGGATGGGCCTCCAGCCACAGGACCGCCGCGTTGTGCATGAGATGGCCGTGCCGTTGCGCGTCGATCATGAGGGCGCGCTTGTATTTCGCCGGTTTCACTGGATCGGTGACGTCCTTGAGGAACTCCTCGCCGATGGCCAGGTAGTCGGCCAAGCCGGCCTCGTACTTGTCCCTAAGGGCTTTGTAGGTGTTGTCGTAGTGCTTCTGCGCGGCTGCCAGTTCCGCCTTCCTGGTTCGGTGCAGGTAGGTGTCTTTGTCGTAGGTGTACGACAGGCCCGGCCGCGGGTTGGCCACGGTGAAGGAGAATCCCTCCGGCTGTTTCTGCAGCGTTGTGAGCGTGTCGACCCACTCCCGGTGATCCTCGGCCCACCCTAGGTACACGGTATAAGCAGTCGTCGGTCCGGACATGATCCACGCTCCCGCCTCGCGCCGATGGTCGACGCGAACGTACCTCCGCCCCCTGCCCCTGCCAAGAAGCCCGTTCGCCGCTGTCCGGATTCGGCCACGCCGCATCCGTTCGCGGGCGGATGGATCACGGTTGTTCAGTGATCGCTGCCGAGAAGCCGGACGGGCAGCCGGGTCACGCCACGCTGGAAGTCGGATCGCCGGCCGACCTGGTCGGCCGGCACGTCCAGCTCCAGCCGGGGGAAGCGCGTCATCAGCGCGGTGAAGGCGATCTGCGCCTGCAGGCGGGCCAGCGGCGCGCCGAGGCAGTAGTGGAGGCCGTGTCCGAAACCCAGGTGCGGGTTCTGCGCACGGTCCAGCCGCACCTCGCCGGCGTGCGCGAAGCGGGCCCCGTCACGGTTGGCCTCCGCCAGGCTGACCACCACCCGGGAGCCGGCGGGAATGGACTGGCCGCCGAGCTCGATCGCCGTGGTGGCGGTTCGCTGCGTCGTCCTCGCGACCGGCGGCTCGTACCGGATGAACTCCTCGACGGCGGCCGGCAGCAGCTCGGGCTCGGCGCGTAGCCGACTCCATCGGCCCCGCTCCTCCAGCAGCAGGAACGTCCCGTTGCCGATCAGGTTGACCGTGGTTTCATGGCCGGCCACGAGCAGCATGAACACCATCGACGTCAGCTCGTCCTCGGACAGCCGGTCGCCGTCCTCACGCACGGCGAGCAGGGCGCTCAGCAGGTCGTCGCCGGGTTGTGCGGCCCGGTCGGCCAGCAGGGCCCGGATGCGCGCCAGCACGCTCGCCAGCACCTCGGGCATCTCGTGGTGCCGGGCCGGACCGGCGGCCACGACAGCGGACCACTCGCGGAACTCGACCCGGTCCTCGGCCGGCACACCCAGCAGCTCGCAGATGACCTGGAGGGGCAGCGGGTAGGCGAACGTCTCGATCAGATCGACCGTCTTGTGGGCGGCCATCGCTTCGAGCAGACCGGCGGTGATCTGCTCGATGCGCGGGCGCAGCGCCTCGACGCGGCGGGCGGTGAACGCGGACGAGACCAGCCGGCGCAGGCGCGTGTGGTCCGGAGGGTCGAGGAACATCATCATGCGTAACATCGCGCTGGTGAGCTCCGGCGTCAGGCCGAGTTCCTCAGCCTTGAGCACCTTGGACAGACGCTGGTCCGACAGCGCCTGCCGGGCCTCCTCGTAGCCGGTGACCAGCCAGGCCGACGTGCCGTCGGGTAGCGGGATCGCCTCGACGCCATGGCGCGGGTTGGGGGTCACTGCATCTCCTGACGTCGCCTGCCCAGGGCCGTTGCGCAACCGCGTCCTGGACAGATTGGCCATCAGCATCAATCCGTCAGGAACCGGGATCTACGCCTGCTGTTCTACCAGGATCACCCGCGTCGTGACGGCCCGGACGATCACTGGGCGCTTGCTCGCGGGCGAAGAGCCAGCCGAGAGCCGCGGCGAGGAGGGGAAGTCCACCCACGACGGCTGTGATCGCCGGCCAGGGCGTCTCGAACGGTACCCGTGCCGGCTCGTCCCACGTGGTGGACATCGTCAGCGGCCATCGCAGTGACATCCCGGCCGGACACCCGATGACGGCACCGAGGACTGTCCCGCACAGGGCGCTCATGCCGGCGCGGGAGGCGCGGAACCACCGGAAGGCAGCAGCCGATCCGCTACTTGCCCGCCTCACGACCCGGGCCTGGCGTGCGTTCGCGGCCTTGCCGAAGCCGGACATCAGCGCGCACGCGAGGGCGGCGAGGAACGCCGCCGCGGCGACGGGCAGCCACCCGATCGAAGCCTCGAAGCCCCGTTCGACGTGGATCTTCGCGACCGCGTCGTCCAGCCGATCGTCGAGGCGTTGCTGCTCCTGGGCTGTGACGCGATGGAGGGTGGGGTCGACGATCAGCTCGCTGGGTCGGAGTGGATAGCCGAGATCCCGGACGATTGTCGAGGGGACGAAGATGGTTTCCATGTGCGGGTCGGAAGCCCTGGCGACAACTGCCTGAACGGTCTTGGTCTGGATGGTTTCGTCGTTCGCGTGGTGCTCGTAGTGCAGCACCACCGAGTCGACCCGCACGTCGGCTGACGTGATCACCACGACCGTACTCTCGTCGTACGGCGTCGATCGATCGCCTGTGAGGTATCGCAGCAGCTTCTCGTCACCGATGGCCTGATCCCCATAGACGGCATCCTCCGGCATTCCGACCTGCTCGGCCATGGCACGAAAATGCCGGCCTGCCTCCGGAACGGCCTCGCTCTGGGCGATCGGCACGCCGGGCAGTTCCCGCTCCATCGCCGCTCGTACGGTGGCCGCGTCCGCGGCCGGGAAGGGCCCTGAGTACGCGGGGCTCGGCAGGACCAACAAGCTGCCGGGCCTGCCCAGGGGAAGGTATTGGGCCCTGCTCTGCGTCGTTTCCCCGACCGCGATGACGGTCAGCGCGAGGCCGGAAGCCGTTGCCATCATGGTCAGCGTGATCGCGAGCACAGCGTGGGCGCGACGATGGGCCAGATCGCGGACGGCCAGGCGGAAGGGCGGCGACAACCGTTCCGCGAACGGGCCGAGAGCCTCCAGCAGCCACGAAGGCAGCGGGCCCAGACCGGCGGCGAGCAGACCCGCACCTGTGAGGGCGATCAGCAGCGCCCTAGAGGACTCGAGAACGCCGTAGCGTAAGTCCTCACGCGCCAGCCACGCGCCGAGCCCCATCAAGCAAACGCCCGCGAACGACGCGAACAGTCCCAGGACGACGAATCTCCGGCTGATGAATGCGTGGCGGTTGGGCGGGGCGGAGAGCAACGCGGCAGGAATGGTCCCCAGCACAATCATCAGAGGAAGGCACACGAACGCGGCGACGATCAGCGCCATAAAGGCGTAAAACACGGGTTCGAAAGTCATGGCGGAATAGTAGTGAGCCGCCGCCACGGTGGCGTATACGCAGGCGCCGGTTTTTGCGAGGGCCTCGCGCAAGCGTCCCTGGGCGCCGGTCGGCACGGGAAATCCCGCTGACCGAAAGTCGGTCGTACTTCAAGAAATGTCATGCCGGTGCACGTGCCATCCGGACCCGAACCCTGTGCCCATCCCGGCCGGCCCGCCCTGGGTCTCAGCGGCGGGTCAGCCGGCCTCCGGGCCGGGGAGCCCCACCAGGGACGGCAGCGCCGCGAGGTCGCTGAGGACGAAGGTCGGCTGGTCCGGTGCCGTGTGAAGGTCGGTCGGATCGGTCACACCGGTCAGGACGAGTGCTGTGTCCAGGCCGTTGCGCGTGCCCAGGCGAACGTCTGTGTCGAGCCGGTCTCCGACGACGAGCACCTCATGAGCGGCGGCTTGCAGCCGATCGAGTGCGGCGTGCGCCATCATGGCCGACGGCTTGCCCACGACGACCTCGACCTGGCGGCCGACGGTGACCTCGAGAGCGGCGATGATTCCCCCGCAGTCCGGCACCTCTCCGTCGTCGACGGGACAGGTCGGGTCGGGGTTCGTGGCCACGAAGCGGGCTCCGGCCCGCAGCGCGCGGAACGCCTCCATCCACTTGCGATAGTGGAACGTACGGTCGAACGAGGCCACGACCACATCCGCGTCGCGGCCGCTGTCGACGAGACCGATGCCGTGCCCGGCGAATTCGGCGTGCAGGCTTGACTCGCCGATCAACAGGACCTGTGCGCCCGCCGCCTCGGCCAAGAGCCAATCGATGACCACGCCACCAGAGGTCAGCACGTCTTCCGGCGCCGCAGCCACGCCCAGTGTCCGCAGTCGTTCGGCATAGGCTGCCGAGGAGCGGGTCGGGTTGTTGGAGACGAAGAGAACCGGCACGTTCGCCGCGCGCATCCGCCCCAAGGCCTCGACGGCTCCCGGTAGCGGCCGACCCGCTCGATAAACGGTGCCGTCGAGGTCGCAGATCACGGCCCGGTACGCCCCCCGGGGCGGCATGGTCCGGCCTGGACGACTGCGCTCGTTGTCGCCTCGCACGGGGTTCCTCTCGTCAGTGGTGGCCCGGAAGCCTTACGCGGACGCCCTCTGCTCTCACCGGCCCACCATGGATCGGACGAGGTCCACCAGGCGCTGTGTGACGATCTCGCTGATCTGCTGCCCCTTCTCGGCGGAGGCGGCCCGGGGGTCGCCGAACACGCCCGTGGAGGAGACGTCGGCGAATCGGCGGTAGATGATGGCGCTTCCCGCGCGGAGCATGTCGCTGGTGTCCCAGCTGAACCAGCTCTTGTTCTCGCGCGGCGGTATGGCGGACTCGTCAACGAGTTGGGGGGCGATGGCCAGCAGCAGCGAGGTTTCGAGTTCGCACGCATGACCGACACCGCCTGGGCCGGTCGTACTGATGGCGAGCAGGTCCTCGGATGCGACTTGCCACCACGCCGTCCGGACGATCCTGCACTCGGGCCGACTGTGCCCGAGCTGTTCCAGGGCGACCTGGGCGATGCCTTCGTTGCCACCGTGGGCGTTGAGAATCAGCAGGCTGGCCATGCCGTGCCGCAGAACCGAGTCGGCGGTCTGCACGATCTGGTGCAGCAGGGTTTCGTGCGTCAATGACAAGGTGCCGGGGAAGTCGTCGTGGTGCTTGGAGTAGCCCACGGAAATGGTGGGCAGGATCAACACGTCGTCACCGAGGCGTCGGTCGACTTCCTGACAGAAGTGGTCGACGAGGATACGGTCCGTCGCCAGCGGCAGGTGTGGCCCGTGCTGCTCGACCGCGCCGAGCGGGAGTATGACGGGCAGGGACCTGTCGACCGTGGCGAGTCGTGCCGAGGTCAGCTGTTCCCAATACGTCATGAGATGGCTCTCATCGTGCGACCGCCCACATCTCCACTTCGACGAGGAGCCCGTCGAGCAGGGCCGCTCCGACCACTGTGCGTACGGGGCAGGGTTCCGGCATGTACGACCGGTAGACCGAGTTGAAACGGTCCCAGGTCGCCATGTCGGTGAGATAGGCGTTCACCTTCACGACGTCGGAGAGCGTGCATCCAGCGAACGCCAGTTGGCGCCGGCAGTTCTGGAGAGTGAGATGAGTCTGCTCTTCTACGTCATCCCCCACGATCGAGCCGTCCGGCATGATCGCGGCCTGGCCGGACACCACTACCAGGCGGTCGGCGCGCACGCTCAGGACCGGGGAGTAAGGCCCGGCGGTGACATGTTGAGTGGCATGGGCGGGGACTTCCTTCGCGTGGGACGCGCCGGACCTGTCGCCCATCGGGTTCGGCAGCCGGCCGATGAACCCCCTGATGCGCCAGCGGCCGGCGTCCTGCCGGCAGAGGTAGAGCGTCTGCCAGTTGAGGTGCACCACCCCGCCGTCGCGGCGGCGGATCGTCCCGTCGAGCTTCTTGTGCGCGACAGCGTTTCCCTCGTGGATCTCGATGTCCCGGAGCGTCGTGACCTCCCGCAACCCGGCCTCCAACGTGTCAGCCGGAACGGCCGCGCTCAATTCCGCGCTGCCCGCCGACCAGGAGTCACGGTAGGCGGCGAGATTTCCCCCTGCTCTCCAGGAATCGGGGTTCGACGATGTTCTGGCGTCGATGGACATGAATTCCGACGCGCTGACATAGTCGGCCTCGACCATGGTCCACTCGTTGCGGACGTACGCGGTGATGTCGCGGTCGACGAGCATCGTCCAGATCGCGGCGCGATCCGGATCCGCTGGGAACGGATTTTCTGGGGTCACTGCGGCAGGTACTCCTTCTCGGCTGTCCGGAACTCGATGCGGGCCTGCTCGTCGAGCTCGACGCCGAGACCGTCTCCGTCTGGAAGAAACGCGTAGGGAGGCTCGATCCGTAGTGGCCGGCGGAGAAGGTCGTGTGACCGGATCAAGCGTCCGAAGATGTCACTGGGCTGGACGCACGCTCGTGCGGCGGCGCAGGAGTGGAGATAGGCGGCTTCCGCGATACCGAGGTCGACCTGCGATCCATGCCAGGTCGGCATGTTGAACAGGTCCGCGGCATGGTCGAGGCGGCGGAAGTCGCTCAACCCCGCGGTGAAGTTGAACATGTCCGCGGTGCCGCTTCGGAATATTGCGACGGCTTCGCTGCCGCGGTCGGAATACTGCGGATAGGCGAGCGATATGTGGCGTGCCAGCGGTATCGGGACGGCGGATCGCAACCGTGACCACTCATCGAGCATCCAGTGCGGGATCGGATCCTCCAGGCAGGCGACATTGCCTATCTCGGCAAGGGCCAGCCCGATGGCGCGGGCTTCGGAGAGGTGTTCGAAGCGGCCGTTGGGATCGAGGACGACCGACATGGTGGGTGCCCGCTCGGCGATGGCCCTGCACCACGCCACGACGTCGTCCTCGATCGAGCATTTGAACTTCACGGAGGTGAAGCCCGCGGACGCGAAGGAGCGGACCAGATCGCCGACGTCGTCCACTGTGCGGTGGCTCGACCACGCGCTCACCGCGACCCGGTCGCGCAGTGGTCCGCCGAGCAGGTCGACCACCCTCAGGGCGTGGGATCGCGCGAACGCATCCCAGATGGCCATCTCGAAGCCGTCGAACTCGTGGACGCGAGGAAGCGGCACGTCCTGCAGGGTCACCGACCGCAGGTCCAGACCCACCAGCGCGGTGGCCAGCGCGTCCACGGACTCCCAGTCGTGCGCGCGGTACAGCTCGCCGAGGCCCACCGTCCCGTCTCGCAGTTCGAGTTCGAGGATGACCTTGGGCATCTCGTCGAACTGCACGGACCAGCTTGCCGCACCCTTCCACGGTTTGTTGTGCAGCGGGCGGTGGATCGACGGTGAGTCGATGACTCCGGGATGCGCGGGCACGACGACCTCGGTCGCGCGGATCCTTGAGATCTGCATGGGATTGTTCATGGCGTGTCCGGGCCTTGCGCACGTAGCGTCGCCTGCCGTTCTCGATCGGCATAGATGCGAGCGCTCATGTCGCCGTTGTAGAGCCGGGCGGTGAGCCCGGCATCGATGGTGATCACCTGGCCGGTGATGCACCGGCTCTGCTCCGACAGAAGAAACCGCACGGCCCAGCCGCAGTCGATCGGCTCGATCGTCCTTGGGAGCACCTGCTCGCTGTTGGTGTGCGTGGCGATCCATGAGGCGTCGTGCGCGGGATAGCCGGGCGGCACCAGATCCCGGTTGATCGGGACATATCCCGGCGCTATGGCGTTGCAGCGCACGCCGATCGATCCGAACTCGACGGCGCAGGCGCGGGTCAGCCCTTCCACCGCGGCCTTGGCACTGGCGTAGATGGCGTATCGGCCGATCGTCTTCCCGGCATGGACCGACGAGACGTTGACGATGGCGCCCGGCCGGCCGTGCGCGGCCGCTGACCGGGCGAAAGCCTGGCTCATGAGCCAGACGCCCCGGAAGTCGATGTCGACGATGCGGTCGAACTCGGCCTGGGTCGCGTCGAGCATCGGTGTGATGAGCCCGACGCCGGCATTGTTGACAAGTCCGGTCAGGGGTCCGGCGCGGTCGATCGCCTCGGTGAACATCCGCGCCACGTCGTCCGGCCGCGAGACGTCCCCGACCACTCCCACCGCGCCGGGGTAGCGACGCACCGTTTTCCCCACGTGCTCATCGAGCACGTCGTTGATGACGAGTCGCGCCCCTGCCGCATGGAGCGCGTCACACACGCCGGAGCCGATTCCGGGGCCGGACGCCCCGGTGACGAGGACCGTGTGGCCGGTGAGGTCGTGAGCGGGCGCGGCGCTCATGTGCTGCAGCAGGAACGATGCCCGCCGACGATCGCGGTCCGGACTCCAGCACGAGACACCCTTGATCCTCTCGCCGCAACATCTAAATTGTCCCGTTTTCTGGGACAGTGGACCATTATAGGCGGTACGGAAGTTGAGTCAATGATGTGTGGGCTCTCGTCAATGACGGCAACGTGAACAGAAAGTAGCGTCCTTCGGACGTCCTGGGCAGGGCGTTGACACGGGCCGCAAGCACCGCCTAGCTTCAAGCCCCCGGGAAACGGTCCGCTGTCCCACTAAATGGGACGCGTTGAAGGGAAAGCGCCCATGCAGATGCGACACCGGCGCCGCCGCGTGAGGGCTGCCGCCCTCGCGCTCACCGTCTCACTTGGACTGTTCGGTTCAGCCTGTTCCGCCGACGACTCGGGGGACGGCTCCGCTCAGGAATTCACCTATTGGTCGATGTGGCAGGAGAAAGAGCCGCAGGCCAAAGTGCTGGCGAAGGCGCTCTCCGACTTCGAGAAGGAGTCCGGCATCAAGGTGAAGGTCGAGTGGCAGGGGCGCGACAATGTCACGAAGCTCCTGGCGGCGCTGCGTACCGACGACGTCCCCGACCTCATCGATCAGCAATACTTCACGGTCAGCAACGCGATCGTGAAGAATGATCAGTTCAAGGACCTGCGCGACGTGCACGCCATGGAGATACCTGGCGAAGGCAAGACCGTCCGCCAGGTGATCCCGGAGAAGTACGACCAGTTCACGACCACGGCCGACGGCGCCCAGTTCCTGATCCCGTACGAGGTGATCGGCTACTCGATCTGGTACAACGCCAAGACCTTGCCCGACGTCGCCGACAACCCGCCGAAGACGTGGCAGGAGTTCGCCGACGTGCTGGCCAGGTCGAAGGCGTCCGGCCGCAACCCGATCGCCCTTGACGGCGACATCGCCGGGTACGCGGAGTTCTGGACGGCGACGGCACTGTCCCGGACGCTCGGGCCGGGCGGCTTCTACAAGCTCGTGTCGGACAAGCAGGCAAGCGGCTGGAACAACCCCGGCGTCCGCAACGCGCTCGCCGCCATCGCCGACCTCGCGAAGCAGAACTACTTCATGCCGGGGTACGACAGCAGCAAGTTCCCCGCCATCCAGACGAAGTGGGCGCAGAATCAGGCGGACTTCCTCTACATGGGAAGTTGGGCTCCGACCGAGACCGGCACGCTGGCGGCACCCGGATTCACGTACCGGTCGTTCAACTTCCCGACGTTCGGAAGCGACGAGTCGTTGCCGGCGAGCGTCATCGGATTTGCTGTCCCGAAATCGGCGGATCACTCCGAGGCGGCGCAGAAGTTCATCGCGCACTTTCTCCACAAGGAACGACTGTCCAAGATCTCCAGCGAGGCGAACAACCTCACCCCCCGATCGGATGTCGAGGTGCCCAAGCAGTTGGAGGACGTCAATGAACTTCTGCAGGAAAAGCAGCTGAGCAAGATCACTGACGGAGTTCTCGGCGACTTCTCGGACTTCGACAAGAAGGTCTTCCAGCCGCTGAACCTCCAGCTCATGACCGGAAAGATCACGCCGGACGAGTTCATCGACCAGATCACCACCGGTCAGCGCGACTTCTGGGCGGGACATCGCTCATGACGCTCGCGACCCCTCCTGTGGGTGAGCCACGCCACCGGCGCGGCTCACCCCGGAGCGCGGGGGCCTTCGACCGGTCGCGCCGACGGTTGTATCTGCCCTTCGTCGTTCCCGCGCTCGTGTTGTACCTGGCCTTCGTCATCGGCCCGACCCTCGCCGCGCTGTGGATCAGCTTCCACCGGTGGGACGGCGTGAGCGAGATGCGGTGGAACGGCCTCGGCAACTATTCCGCGCTTTTCGACGATCCCACCTTCCGCACCGCGCTGGTCAACACCCTCATCATCCTGGTCGTGGCCGGCGCCGCCATCTTCGGCATCAGCTTCGTCCTGACCATGATCGTTCGCGAGATGCGCGGGCGGTCTTTCATCCGTTCAGTGCTCTTCTTCCCCCACATCGTGTCCGCCATCGTGCTCTCGATCGTGTGGGGCTTCATCTTCGAGCACAACGGTACGGTCAACACCATCCTGTCCAAGGTGTTCGGGACGGAGCCGATCCCCTGGTTGAACTCCGACAATCTCTTCCTGATGATCCTCATCGGCACGGTCTGGATCTCCACCGGCCTCTACGTCACCATCATTCTGGCGGCCGTCGACCGTATTCCCCGATACTTCTACGAGGAGGCGCTGCTGGCGGGCGCGAACGCATATCAGCGACTGCGGTTCGTCACGTTGCCGCTGTCCTGGGACGTGATATCGGTTGCGGCCATCTTCTGGACGATCAGTTCATTGAAGATCTTCGAATTCATCTACGCCTTCGGCGGAACGACCAACGACATGCCACCGCCGGCCGTGTGGAACTCTGCGCTCTTCGTCTACGGCGAATCGTTCGGCGGGAGGAGCCCGTCGTACCTCTTCGGTTACGCCTCCGCGTCGGCCATTCTCATGCTGGTGCTGTTCACCGCCCTGATCGTCGTGCTGAGGCGCCTGCTCCGGAGGGATTCCATTGAATTCTGAGAAGTCAGGCGCGCAGGCCGGGGTGTTGCAGCCGCACAGCGATGCCCCGGTCGTCCGGGAGGGTCATGACCCACGTCCTTCCGGTGGACGGTCCCCGCTCGCCAGAACGGCGAGGGCCGACCCGCTCCGCACTCTCGGCCGGGTCCTGGTCTGGGCCTTCGTCAGTTTCAACCTGTTGGTCTTCGCGTTCTTGATCTTGTCATCGTTCAAGACCACCACGGACATCTTCAGGGCGCCCTGGGGGATTCCGAGCTCGCTCAACCTGGCCAACTGGACGAACGCGTGGAACGAGAGCGGCTTCGCCCGTGCCACACTCAACACGGCCGGGCTCGCGCTGGGGGCTTCCTTCTGTACCTTGGCGGTCTCCGCCCCCGCCGCATACGTGCTCAGCCGCATCCGCACCCGCTCCGCCGGGCCGCTCAGCGTCTTCTTCGCGCTCGGGCTCGGCATCCCGGCGCAGGTGACCGTCATCCCGCTGTTCGAAATGATGTCGAAAGCCGGCCTGGTCAACAGCCTCCTGGGTCTCTTCATCATCTACACCGCGACGCACGTGCCCTTCACCGTGTTCCTGCTGACCGGATTCATGCGCACTCTGCCGCGCGAGATCGAGGAGGCAGCCGCGATCGACGGGGCCTCTCCGTTCAGGTCCTTCTGGCAGGTCATGCTTCCCCTGGCCCGCTCGGGCCTTGTGACCGTCCTGATCCTGAACATCATCTCGATGTGGAACGAGACGCTGCTCGGCATTGTCTTTCTGCAGACCGTGGAGAAGTACACGGTTTCCCTGGCGCTGCTCAACTTCTTGTCGAGCATGCAGTTCTCGGGCGCCGACTATGGCGGGCTGTTCGCCGGAGTATGCATTCTTGTTCTGCCCATGCTGGCTCTGTACCTGTGGTTGTGGCGAAGAATTATCGAGGGCATCACCCTCGGGGCGGGGAAGTGATCGGGGCGCCGCGAACGACGCCGAGTGCGGCACCAAGCCTGCGCGAAGCCGACGGTCGCCCCGGCCTCTACCGGTACGGCGCCGGTCGCCCCCCGCAAAGCCCAGGTGCCATAATCACAGCAGCCTGCTGCGAGGGAGCAACATGAACGAATCCGTCCGCAAAGCTGCGGATATCCTGTCCACCCTCGCCGATGTCGGCCGTGACGCCAGCGCCCGCGAAATCGGCGTTCTCCTCGACCTGCCGAAGAGCACCGTACAACGACTGCTGCAGGCGCTGGAGCAAAGCGGTCTCGTCCGCCAGGATGCCGCCTCTCGCAGATATGGCCTCGGCCCGAAGACCCTGACCCTGGGCATGTCGTACCTGGACCGCATCGACGTTCGCTCCCAGGCCCTGCCGCACATGATGCGACTGCGAGACGATCTTGACGAGACCATTGCGCTCGCGGTGCGCGTGGGACATTCCCGGGTCTACGTGGAGCAGGTCGAGTCGCGGTCCGGGCTCAAGGCGAAGGCGGAGGTCGGCCGACCGTACCCGTTGTGGGCCGGCGCGGCCGGGCGGGTCTTACTGGCGAGCCTGCCACGCGAAGAACTCATCCGCTTCACCCTCGACGTGGGAGACGCGGCATTCACCCACGTAACCCCGCCGACGTTGAACGGGCTTCTCGCTCAAATAGAGGAAACACGCCGACGCGGTTACGCCTGGGCGTTTGAAGAAGCCATGCGAGGCGTCCACACGGTCGCCGCACCCATCCCCATCTCCATGTCGGAGGTAGCGGCACTGAGCGTCTCCGGACCGTCGACCTGGTTCGACGAAAGCCGCATGAAGGACGCAACCGGCCCTCTGATGGACGCGGCCCGAGCAATTTCCTCGTCGATGGGATACACCAATCCCCTACCGAGTGCTGGCAAGAGGGAATAGCCATCGCGCGCGGCCATGATGCTCTCCCATCAGACAGAGGTGGCCACGCTTGAGCCGCCGGTGACCGGCGCGGCCCGCAGCGCGGTGAGAAAGAACGTCCGGACATCCTCGGCGAGCAGTTCCGGCACCTCCATCGCGGCGAAGTGGCCGCCGCGGTCGAACTCCGACCAGTGCCGGATGTCGTACAGGCGCTCGGCCAGGGCTCGTACCGACTGGGTGATGTCGTGCGGGAACACCGCCACGCCGACCGGTGCCGGGCACCGTTCGGTCCGGCGTGGAGCGTCATGGTGCAGCCGTGCCGAGGAAGCCGCGGTGGCGGTGAGCCAGTACAGCGAGATGTCGGTGAGCATGCGCTCGTCGCTGATCGGCGAGCGTGGATCGGTCCACTGGGCGAAGCGCTCGGCTATCCAGACCAGCTGGCCGACCGGCGAGTCGGTCAGCGCGTAGCCGATGGTCTGCGGGGTGAGGGCCTGCAGGGTCTGGTACGGGGGACGGTCGGCCATCAGCTGCCTGACCTTCTCCAGCCGGGCCTCGTCCGTTGCGGACAGTTCGATGTCGGCATCCGGGACCGGGCGGGTCGGAAGGTAGTTGACGTGCACCCCGACCACCTGCTCGGAGGCCACCGCGCCGAGCGCCAGGGAGATGCCCGCGCCGAAGTCGCCGCCCTGCGCGCCGTAGCGCTCGTACCCGAGCCGGCGCATCAGCTCGGCCCAGGCCCGCGCGACCCGGACGATGTCCCAGCCGCGCTCGTGGGTCGGGCCGGAGAAGCCGTAGCCGGGGATGGAGGGGATCACCAGGTGGAAGTCGTGTGACAGCGGCTCGATCACGTCGAGGAACTCCAGGAACGAACCGGGCCAGCCGTGGGTGAGGATCAGCGGGAGCGCGCCCGGCTTCGAGGATCTCACGTGCACGAAGTGGATGTTCTGGCCCTCGATCTCGGTGGTGAAGTGCGGGAGCTCGTTGAGCTGGGCCTCGTGCTCGCGCCAGTCGTAGCCGGTGCGCCAGTAGGCGGCCAGGTCCTTGAGCCGCGCCAGCGGGAAGCCGTAGTCCCACCCGGCCCCGGCGACCTCGTTGGGCCAGCGGGTGCGCGACAGCCGGTCGGTCAGGTCGTCGAGAGCGGCTTGGGGGATCTCGATGCGGAAGGGCTTGATCATGTTCCTCTGCTCCGGGGGTTCGTTCGCTGATTGAACGTTCGGACGACTAACGTTTGTCCGAGGAACGATAGCACAATCGTTAGTACTCCGAACGATTGGCTAGACTTGCCCCATGAGTACCGGGGAGACGGCCACCCCATGGGAAGGCTTGCCCAGCTGGCTGCTCGGCCAGGCAACCACCCATGCACAGCGGCTGGTCGGCGACGGATTCTCGTCCGTCGGCGCCCGCGGCTACCACTACCGCCTGCTGGCGACGCTGGAGGCGTACGGCCCCGCCAGCCAGGCCGCGCTGGGCCGTCGCAGCGGCATCCACCTCAGCGACATGGTCGCCGCGATCAACGAACTCGCCGAGGGCGGACTGGTCGAACGTACGCCCGACCCCTCCGACCGGCGACGCAACATCATCACCCTGACCTCGGCGGGCAGACGGCAGCTACGGCGGCTGGAGAAGCGGCTGGCCGAATGCCAGGACGAACTGCTGGCCCCACTGTCACCCGACGAGCGCCGGCAGCTGACCGACCTGCTGTCCAGGCTGCTGCATCACCACAACCGGCGAACCGGCCCGACCGAAGAACCCCGGCGCTGACCGGGAAGCCGCCCTGTGGGTCGTCACAAGGAACGGCCCCTCAGCGTTGGTGCGCGGGCCTAAGACACACGTTGAGCGCTCTGGCAGCCTCGATCTCAGCGGTTGAACGACATTCACCGGCGTCGACGGTGAGCCGTCAGCCAGAGGGAGTTGATCGTGGGCTTCGGCGAGCAGCGTGCGGGCGGTGGCGACTGGCCCCGCCCCGTGGTCCCCCGGATCGGGGCTCGGCTCAGTTACGGCCTGCACCGTGTCCTCGCCGCCAACCTCCTGTACCGGAGGCTCGCGGCCTGGCTCGAACGCGGGCGGCCGGCGTACCGGTGGTTCACCCGGGTGGAGCGGGTGGCGAAGGAGCAGCTGTACGGATGCCGCATGTGCGGCCAGTGCGCACTGCCCGACACCGGCTACACCTGCCCGATGACCTGCCCGAAGCAGCTGCGCAACGGTCCCTGCGGCGGCGTGGCGGCCGACGGCCGCTGTGAGGTGCATCCCGATCTGGTCTGCGTCTGGGTGACCGCGATCGAGCGGGCGCAGGGGGCGGGGCACGGCGCCGACCTCGATCTGCTGCAGCGCCCGGTCGATCACCGCGAATGGGGCCGTAGCTCGTGGGTGAACTACTGGCAGGGGCGTGACGACGGGCTGGGGGTGGCGTACGGCGAGGACGATCCGCGCCCGCTGCTGCGACGCGAGCTGGGGTTGAGTCCGCGATGAGCGGGCTGCGTGCCGCGTTCGAAGCCGGCAGGTTCGCCGTCACCGCCGAGATCGGCCCGCCCGGAGGAGCCGACGCGGAGGCGGTCACCCGTAAGGCGGAGCTGCTGCGGGGCTGGGTCGACGCCGCGAACGTCACCGACAACCAGGGGGCGAACGTCCGGATGTCGAGCCTGGCCGGCAGCCTGCTCGCCCAGCGCGCCGGCGTCGAGCCGGTGATGCAGCTGACCTGCCGCGACCGTAACCGCATCGCCCTGCAGTCGGACCTGCTCGCGGCGGGCGCCCTCAGCATCCCGAACGTGCTGCTGCTGACCGGCGACCACCCCCGGTTCGGTGACCACCCCGAGGCCAAGCCGGTCTTCGACCTCGACGGGGTGCAGCTCGTCTGGACCGCGCGCACCCTGCGGGACGACGGCGTGCTCCTCTCCGGCAAGGCCGTACCCGCCCGCCCGGCCTGGTTGATCGGCACGGTGGAGAACCCGTTCGCGCCGCCGCCGCGGTTCCGGGCCCGCCGGCTGGCCAAGAAGGTGAGCGCGGGCGCGGAGTTCGTCCAGACGCAGTACGTGTTCGACTTCGAGGTGTTCGAGCGCTGGATGGCGGACCTGCGGGATCTCGGCGTGACCGACCACTGCAAGGTCATCGCCGGCGTCGGCCCCATCCGCTCGCTGCGTGCCCTCGACTACATGCGCACCGCCGTGCCCGGCGTGCACGTTCCCGACGAGGTCGATCGGAGGTTGCGCGGGGTCCCCGCCGGCCGGGTCGCCGAGGAGGGAATCAGGATGTGCGCGGAGGCCGTGCAGCGGCTCGCCACGATCCCCGGCGTCGCGGGCGTGCACATCATGGCGCTCGGCTTCGAGCATGGCGTGCCCGACATCCTGCGGCGGGCCGGCATCCCCCGGCCGCCGGCCGCGCTTCCCGATCACCACCGCCACCACCCCATGGAGGGCATCGGACATGCTCGTTGACTTCCGGCCCCACGCCAAACTCAGCGGTACGAGTCCCCTGGACCTCATGACCTCGCTCGCGCCTGTCGTCGAGGCGTTGCGGGAGGTCGCCACGGACCTCGGCAAGGTCCGGCTCGTGTGCGACTGGGTCCAGTACAAGTCGAACTTCCGCGAGGTGGTCGACGTCAGGCCGATCCTGCTGCGCCCGCAGCTGAGCGCGGGACCCGGCCCCGCCATCGTGCCCCTGGGTGTCCGGGACGACGCCATCGAGGTCGCGGTCGACGTACGACGCAGTGCCGGCATGTCCCCTGAGGAGGTCACCGCAGCCCTGCGGCGGCAGAGGGGAAGCGTCCGGGTCCCGCTGGAGGACTGGGGGCCGGGCAGCGGCAGTTGTGTCTGGGAGTTCAACGCCCGCTACTGGAAGGATCTGGGCCTCTGGGAGGAGTCCACCGGCCGGGGATACGAGCAGGCGCTGCCGGGCGGGGAGAGCGACGCGCACAACCGGGACGCCGCGCGGGACGTGATCCGTGACCTCTTCGAGGTCTGGGACCAGCTGTCCGACGGCGACGCCCTGCCCGAGGAGCTCTACGTCGTCGAACTCGGGGTGGGCAACGGCAGTCAGGCGAAGGTCTTCCTGGACGAGTTTCGCGCCCTCGACGCCGAGCACGGGCGTGACTACTACCGGCGCCTGCACTACATGATGTGCGACTACTCCCAGCACGTGCTCGACCTGGCCCGCGAGGCGGTGGGCGAGCACCGGGCACGGATCAGCTCGTTCGTGCTGGACGCCACGGCGCCGTGCACCTCGCTCGGCTTCCTGAAGTACAAGGTCTTCCTCGTCTACGTCTCCAACGTCTATGACAACCTGCCGACCGACGAGGTCGTCCAGCTGGGCGGGCGGACCTACTGCGTGCAGGTCCGCGCCTACCTCGACGACGCCGGCGTGGCCGGGCTCGCCGAGTCGGCGGGGGTCACGGTGGACGAGCTGCCGGCCCTGGTGCACAAGCTGCTGCGGCTCGGGCCGGCGCTGCTGGCCGAGGCCGATCCGGCCCGGTTCGCCGACGCGGACGCCGCCGTCGCCTTCTGGCGGGCGGTGTGGGACCTGGTCAGGCTGGAGGAGAGGTACGTCCCGCTGGCCGGGCTCGACCTCTACGCCCTCACGCCGGAGTTGAGCGGGGAGGTGCTGCGGCCGCTGCTCGAATCCGGCGCCGACATCCGCATGCACGTCAACAACGGGGCGGTGGCGAGCTTCGCCGACAGCCTGAGACTGCTGCATCCGTTCGGCAGGCTCGTCTGCCATGACCTGTTCGTCACCGACGTGCAGGCGTACCGGACCAACTTCCGGGGCCCCGGCAAGTACGAGGGGTCGGTCGTCAACTGGGTGAACGGGCCGCTGCTGGCGCACGTGGGCCGGCGCAACGGCTTCGACGTGCACTACGCGCCCTTCGCGCACCGGGTGGGCGGCAACATCGTCACGATGACGGCGCAGGTGAGGGACTGATGTCCGACCTGATGAGCGGGCTGCCGCTGCTCCCCACCAGTGTCGTCGGCTCCTACCCCGTCCCTGAGTGGATGGAACGGTTGAAAACCGACTACTACCGGGGCCGGATGAGCTACGCGCAGCTCCAGGACCTGCACGACATGGCGATCAAGGCGGCGCTCCGGGACCAGGAGCTGGCCGGCATCGACATCGTGTCCGACGGCGAGCTGCGCCGCGACAACGACATCGACTACTTCCTCGCCAGGATGCCGGGCATCGACATCCCGCAGACGGCGAAGGACTTCTCCTTCGACTACTACGACGCCAGGGTCACCGAGCGGCTGCCGGTCACGGACACGGCGCCGCTGATGCTGGCCGACGACTTCTCCTTCACCGCCGGGCAGACCTCGGACCCGGTCAAGTTCTCCTTCACCGGGCCGTTCTCACTGTCGCGGCGGGTACGGAACGAGGCGTACGACGACCCAGGCGAGCTCGTGCCGGCGATCGCGCGCGTGCTCAACGCCGAGGCGCGCGCCCTGGCCGCGCGCGGTGCGCGGCTGCTGCAGATCGACGAACCCTTCCTGGCCGGCTACCCCGGCGAAGTGAAGACGGCGATCGAGGCCGTCAACATCGTCACCGAGGGCGTCGACGTCACCTGGGCGCTGCACGTCTGTTACGGCAACCGCTACGCGCGCCCCTCGTGGGAGGGGCACTACGACTTCCTGTTTCCCGCCGTGCTCGACGCCGAGGTGGACCAGCTCGTCCTGGAGTTCGCGCGCAAGGGCTACGCGGATCTGCCGGTGATCGACAAGTTCGGCTGGGACCGCACGATCGGGCTCGGCGTCATCGACGTCAAGTCCTCCGACGTGGAGACCCCGGAGGCGGTGGCGTCCAGGATCCACAGCGCGCTCGACCTCGTCCCGGCCGAACGGCTGGTCATCAACCCCGACTGCGGGCTGCGCAACATCTCCGCGCCTGTCGCCAGGGCCAAGCTCGCGGCCATGGTCGCGGGAGCCGCCGCCGTGCGGTCCGAGCTGACCGGCGCCCACCCCTGAGCCCGCTCAACCCATCGCACGAGGAGCCTGTGCCATGACCGACGACGACTACGTGTTCACCTCCGAGTCCGTGACCGAGGGCCATCCGGACAAGATCGCCGACGCGATCTCCGACGCCGTGCTGGACGCGGCCCTGACCCTCGATCCTCACTCCCGGGTCGCCTGCGAGACCCTGACCACCACCGGCATGGTCGTCCTGGCAGGGGAGATCACCACGCCGAAGCCGCTCGACTACACGCAGATCGTCCGGGACACCGTCAACAGGATCGGCTACGACGACGGCGCCTGCGGCTTCGACGGTCACTCGTGTGCCGTCCTCGTGGCGCTCGACAAGCAGTCACCCGACATCGCGCAGGGCGTCGACCTGGCGCACGAGCATCGCAGCGACCGCTCGGGCGACGAGTTCGACCGCGCCGGGGCCGGTGACCAGGGCATGATGTTCGGCTACGCCACCGACGAGACGCCCGAGCTCATGCCGATGCCGATCGCGCTGGCGCACCGCCTGTCCCGCAGGATGGCCGCCGTGCGTAAGGACGGGACGCTCGGCTACCTGCGCCCGGACGGCAAGACCCAGGTGTCGGTCCGCTACCGGGGTGACGTCCCGGTCGGCGTGGAGCAGGTGCTGATCTCGACCCAGCACGCCGAGGAGGCCACGCTGGAGCGGATCCGAGAGGACCTCTGGCGGCACGTCGTCGTCCCGGAGCTGCCGGCCGGCCTGTACGACGCCGACGCGCTCCACCGCGGCCTGCTGGTCAACCCCACCGGCAGGTTCGTGATCGGCGGCCCGGTGGGTGACGCCGGCCTCACCGGACGCAAGATCATCGTGGACACCTACGGGGGGTTCGCCCGGCACGGCGGCGGCGCCTTCTCCGGCAAGGACCCCTCCAAGGTCGACAGGTCCGCCGCCTACGCGGCGCGTCACGTCGCCAAGAACGTGGTCGCCGCCGGCCTCGCCCGCCGGGTGGAGGTGCAGGTCGCGTACGCCATCGGCGTGGCCAGGCCGGTCTCGGTGCTCGTCGAGACATTCGGCACCGAGCGGGTGAGCCGGTCGCTGATCAGGACCCTGGTGGCCGAGCACTTCGACCTGCGCCCCGCCGCGTTCCGCGAGTATCTCGGGCTGCACAGCCCCATCTACGGCCCGACCGCCGCCTACGGACACTTCGGGCGTACGGACCTCGACCTGCCGTGGGAGCGGACCGATCGGGTCGACGCGCTCCGCCGGGCGGCCGCGCTGTCCGCCGACGCCGTCCCCGCCACGCTGTGACCGGAACGGCCCCCGACGTCGGCCGGCTGGTCGTGTCCTGCACCGACCGGCCGGGCATCGTCGCCTGCGTCTCGTCGTTCCTGTACCGGCGTGGAGCCAACATCGTGCAGTCCGACCAGTACTCCACCGGGCCCGTGGGCGGCCGGTTCTTCCTGCGCGTCGTGTTCCGCCTGCCCGGACTGGACAAGGAGCTGCCCCGGCTGGAGCGCGAGTTCCGGGAGGAGGTCACGGTCCGGCTCGGCGCGGACTTCCGTTTCCGCGCCGCCTCCGCGCCGACCCGGGTGGCGCTCTTCGTGTCGCGGTACGACCACTGCCTGCTGGATCTGCTGTGGCGGGCCCGGCGGGGTGAGTTGCCCATCGAGGTGTGCCAGGTGGTCTCCAACCATCCGGACCTCGCCGGCGAGGTGGCCGCTTTCGGGGTGCCGTTCGAGCACGTCCCGGTGACCAGGGCGACCAAACCGGAGGCCGAGCGGCGCCAGCTCGACCTCCTGCGGGGCCGGGTCGATCTGCTCGTCCTGGCCCGCTACATGCAGGTCCTCTCGGGCGGCTTCCTGGACCGGATCGGCGTACCGGTGATCAACATCCACCATTCCTTCCTGCCCGCGTTCGCCGGCGCCGGGCCGTACGAGCGGGCGAAGGAGCGCGGCGTGAAGCTCATCGGGGCGAGCGCGCACTACGCCACCGAGGAGCTCGACGAGGGGCCCATCATCGAGCAGGACGTCGTCCGGGTGTCGCACCGCGCGAGCGTGCGCGAGCTGACGCGGCGCGGCGCGGACATCGAGCGGACCGTGCTGGCGCGGGCCGTGGCCTGGCACTGCGAGGACCGCGTCCTGGTGAACGGCCGCACCACGATCGTCTTCTGACCACATCCACAGAGGAGTAACCGTGCCCGCAGGGACGACCGCGGTGATCGGGTCGATCGCCACCGACCACCTGATGCACTTTCCCGGCCGCTTCGCGGACCATCTCGTGGCCGACCGGCTCAACCGGGTGTCACTGAGCTTCCTGGTGGACGATCTCGTCGTCCACCGGGGCGGGGTCGGCGCGAACATCGCCTTCGGCATGGGAGTCCTGGGACAACGCCCGGTGCTCGTGGGAGCCGTCGGCGCCGACTTCGCCGGCTATCGGGCGATCCTCGAACGGCACGGCGTCGACTGCGGCGGGGTCCTCACTGTGGAGTCGGCCCACACCCCGCGCTTCACGTGCACGACCGACGACGACCAGTGCCAGCTCGCGTCCTTCTACCCGGGGGCGATGACGGAGACCAAGAACATCGCGCTCGCCCCCATCGTGGAGCGGTACGGCACCGAGCTGGTCATGGTGTGCGCCAGCGATCCGGACGCGATGGTCGCGCAGACCGAGGAGGCCAGGTCGCTGGGCGTGCCGTTCGCCGCGGACCCGTCGCAGCAGCTGCCCCGCCTCGACGGCGACCAGTGCCGCGCTCTGGTCGACGGCGCCGCCTACCTGTTCACCAACGAGTACGAACTGGAACTGCTGATCCGCAAGACCGGCTGGGACTCCGACGAGATCACCGGCCGGGTCGGCCTGCGGGTGACCACCCTGTCCGACCGAGGCGTCGACATCGTCGGCCGCGACGGCACCGCGCTGCACGTCGGGGTGGTGCCGGCCCGGACGATCGCCGACCCGACCGGCGTCGGCGACGGGTTCCGGGCCGGATTCCTGGCCGGCGGGAACGGCGGGCTGGGGCTGGAGCGGGCCGCCCAGCTCGGGGCGCTCGTCGCCTCGCTGGTGCTGGAGACGAACGGTGCCCAGGAGTGGGTCATCGACGCCGACACCGACGTGGCCCGCCTGCGCGAGGCTTACGGGGAAAAGGCGGCGGCGGACATCGAGCCGGTGCTGCGCGCCGCCCTGACCTGAGCGGCGGTGCCGCGTTTCCCCGGCCGCGTATTCTTGTCGTGGCGCACCCTGGGTGCGCCACGACGTGCGAGGAGATGCGGCATGCGAAGCATCGGATACCTCGGCGTGCAGTCCGCGTCGGGAGAGGATTGGCTGGGCTTCGGCCCGCGCGTCTTCGGCTTCGAGACCTACCGGCTGCCGGACGGCACGGTCCGGGTGCGCTGGTGCGACCGGTCCCACCGCCTCGCGATCCACCCGGGAGACTCCGACCGGCTGCTCTACCTCGGCTGGGAGATCGGCGCCGAGGAGTCACTGGAGGGCGTCGGGGCTCACCTGAGCGCCGCCGGGTTCGAGGTGACGGAGGGTTCGGAGCGGCTGGCGGCCGAGCGCTCCGTCGAGCGGCTCATCTTCTTCGACGACCCCTTCGGCCTGCGGCACGAGTTCTTCGTCGGACAGGAGGAGAGGGCGGGCTCCTACCAGGGCCGGCGGCCGACGTCGCGGACGGTCACCGGCGCGCTCGGCCTGGGCTTCGTCGTGTTGCGGCTGCCTGACCTGCAGCAGGGGCTCGACTTCTACGCCGGGGTGATGGGCATGAAGGTGTCCGACGCGATCAACCTCGGCGCGCACCTCGGGGAGATGTGGTTCCTGCGGTGCAATCCCCGCCACCACAGCATCGCCCTGCTCGAAGGGGGCGACGACCTCCGGCTCGAACACCTGATGGTCGAGGTGACGACGCTGGAGGAGGTGGAGATCGCCTGGGACCTGGCCAGGAGAGAGATGGACGCCTTCGTCAGCCCCGGACGCCGGCTGTCGGACAACATGTTCCTGTTCCGGGTCAGCACCTCGACCGGCTTCCACGTCTGTTACGGGTGGGGTGCGACCCCGGTCGACGACGACGAGAGCTGGATCCCGCGTTACATCGACTCGTCGACCGGCGCCGGCATCGTCTATTCCGCCGCGGCCGTCGTGACGGCGGGCGATTCGTCCCCCGAGGTCAGGCACTGACGTCGAGGGCGTCGATGATCTCCAGCGCCACCTGCGCGGCGAGGCGGTCACGATAGCTGTTCAGGTCCAGTCCGGTGATCTCCTCGATCCGGTGGATCCGGTAGGTGACCGTGTTGGGATGCACGTGCAGCAGCTTCGACGCCCGTTGCGGGCTGTTGTTCTCCCGGAAATAGCACATCAGCGTGGCGATGAACTCCGAGTGGTGCTTCCTCTCGTGGCGCAGCACCTCGCCGAGGATGTCCGTGGCGAACTCGCGCAGCGTCTCGATGTCGGGCACCTGGAGCAGCAGGCGACCGATGCCCAGCTTGTCGAAGGCGACCACGGCGCCGCGCTGGCCGAGCCGCCGGATCACCTCGGTGGTCCTGCGCGCCTCTTCGTACGAGCGGGCGATGTGCGCCGGTTCGCGGAACGCGCCGCCGACGCCGATGGACACGCCGACGTCGGGGAACAGCGCCCCGAGGCGTTGCACGCACAGGGTGCCGAGCTGCTCGGCCCTGGTGGTCGAGCCCGGGGTGGTGCTCTCGGTCAGTACCACGACCACCTCGTCCGTGCGGACCGAGGCGATCGCGTCCGGGGACTGGGCGGTGAACAGGCGCGCGGTCGCGCCCGCGGCGCGTTCGGCGACCAGGGCGCTGCGCTCGGTGTCGCCCGCGGGCGGTTCGATGATGATCGACAGGACGCGGTGGTCGCGCTCGCTGTCGTAGCCGAGATGCTGCGCCCAGCGGACGACCTCGTCGTGGTCCCGGCCGGACCCGGACAGCAGCCCTTCGACGAGGTCGTCACGCACCTGGCTGGCCGCTGAGAAGATGACGCGCTCGCGGGCCAGGATCACCCCGCAGATCGTCGCGGCATGCTCGGCGATCATCAGGTCGATGTCCTCGCCCTGGTCCGGTGCCGCTCCGACGAGCGAGACGAGATAGGCGGGCACGGTGCCGCCGACCAGGATCGGGGCCACGATGCGGGCCCGGCCGCGCGCCGGGTCCGGCAGCCGCAGCGGGTGGCGGGACTTGCCGGCGTCGGCGAGCATATGCGCCAGCCGTGGATGGATCAGATGGTCGTGGACGTACTGGATGGCGCTTTCGTGGCTCTCGCCGGGGGAGGCCGCGGCGAGGATGCCCATCTTCTGGCTGATGACGGCCACCGTCACGTCGGTCCGGTGGGCGACGAGGTGGGCGACCGTGCCGATGTCGGCGTCCTGGAGAGCCAGGCCGGACAGGTGACGGTAGATCTCCACCAGGTCGCGGAGAGTCCGGTTCTCCTGGGTGATCACGGTGGAACCGCTGGTGACACTGGTCAGGCCGGTGAATGGTGACTCTGCGGCCATGAGCGAATCCTAAGGTCGAACGCCGGGGTTGCCATGTGTGTGACGACAAAGAGTACGTGCCCATGCTGTGGTGTGGCCCAGGGTGCTCCCTCGTCCTGTGGGCTATACGTGGAAACCGGCCT
Source organism: Nonomuraea mesophila (assembly GCF_004352805.1). Lineage (NCBI taxonomy): Bacteria > Bacillati > Actinomycetota > Actinomycetes > Streptosporangiales > Streptosporangiaceae > Nonomuraea > Nonomuraea mesophila. The sequence goes on along the minus strand of NZ_SMLD01000022.1, from coordinate 44,018 downwards.
GCGCCCGCCGCCATCCGAGCGTGACGGCATTTCGGGTGGTCACCGCCTTCGACGGGTGCCCGGTAACGATCCCGAAACCGCCCATTTACGCAACGGCTCCCTCTTGACGCCCACGTAGCCGCAGGGCAGCATTGCGTTTACAACTATTGCACATTTTGTCCCATTATCGGACAACGGCGCGGTGAATGCATGTGACACGAACGGACCCTGCGAGTGTCTCGCCCGGCTCCAGCACAGTCTTCGTTCCGCGCGGTGCTGGACGGAGGTGGCGGTGAGCGCAGGCATGGTAATGCGCCGGCTCGGCGGCGGTCTGCTGGTCTTGTGGCTTGTTTCGATACTCACCTTCTTGCTGGTCCAGATGATCCCCGGCGACGTCGCCGAGGTGATCGCAGGTGAGAACGCCACGGTGGCCGAAGTAGCCAGGATCCGCACCGAGCTCGGACTGGACAAGCCCGTTCTGGAGCAGTACGTCAGCTGGTTCTCCGGCGTGCTGCAAGGAGACCTCGGCAACTCGCTGTTCAGCAACCGGCCGGTCGCCTCGACGATCCTCGAGGCGGCGCCGCCGACCGTGATCATCACCCTGATGGCGATGGGTGTCGCGGTCGTGATCGGCGTGACGGCCGGGATCATCGCGGGCCTGACCCAGGGCAGCTGGATCGACCGGGCCGTGTCGGCCCTGGCCACGCTGGGCATCGCGATGCCCAGCTTCTGGCTGGCGATGGTGCTCGTATCGCTGTTCGCCCTGGCCAACCCCTGGCTGCCGGCGACCGGATACGTCGACATCAGGGAGGGATTCGGGGTGTGGCTCTCCCACGTGATCCTCCCGGCCACGTCACTCGGCCTGGCCACCTCGGCCGAACTCGCCAGACACACCCGGGGCTGCGTCGCCGACGTGCTCACCCGCCCGTACGTACGCACGGCACGGGCCCGGGGCGCGTCGGGGCCCTGGCTGGTCCGCAGGCACATCCTGCGCAACGCGGCCATCCCGGTCGTGACCGTCCTCGGCCTGCAGACCGGACGACTGCTCGGGGGAGTCATCGTGGTGGAGGCCGTGTTCGGCATCTCCGGCCTCGGCTCCCTGGCCATCAACTCGGTGCTGCAACGGAACTACCCGATGATCCAGGGCTACGTCCTGTTCAGCGCCGTGGTCGTGGTGGCGATCAACCTCATCGTGGACCTGGCCTACGGCTGGATCAACCCGAAGGTGCGTACGGCATGACCACCACCACCACGACTCCCACGCCCGCCGCCGCCAAGAGCTCGCGCCCCGCGCGGCACGTCGTCCTGACGATTCTGCGCCGGCCGGCCGGCGCGGTCGCCGTCGCCTTCATCGCCCTCCTCGTCTTCCTGGCCATCGCCGGTCCACTCGTCTCCCCGCACGACCCGGAGGCGCAGAACCTCGGCAACAGGTTCGCCGAGCTCAGCTGGACGCATCCGCTCGGCACCGACGAGTTCGGGCGCGACGTCGCCAGCCGGATCATCCAGGCCTCGCGCATCGCCGTCGTCGCCCCGCTCATCTCGGTGGGCGTGGCGCTGCTCATCGGCCTGCCGCTCGGGCTGTGGGCCGGCCTGCGCCGCGGTGTCGTCGACGCCGTCGCGGGCCGGCTGGCCGACACGATCCTCAGCCTGCCGGCGCTGGTCGGGGCGCTGGCCATCGTCGCGGTGCTCGGCCCGGGGCTGGTCAACGCCATGCTGGCGGTCGGCATCATCTTCGCGCCCGGCCTGTTCAGAGTCGTACGCGGCGCGACCCTGGCCGTCGCGGAGGAGACCTTCGTCGACTCGGCGGTGGCCATCGGCTCGTCCACCCGGCGCACCCTGTGGGTGCACATCCTGCCCAACATCGCCGCTCCGCTGCTGGTTCAGGTCACGATCCTGATGGGCGTCGCGCTCCTGGCCGAGGCCAGCCTGAGCTTCATCGGCCTGGGCGTCCAGCCACCCGACGCCAGCTGGGGCTCGATGCTCAAATCCGCGTACACCAACCAGTTCCACTCGCCCTTCTCGGTGGTGCCGTCCGGAATCGCGATGGTGCTGACCGTGCTCGCGTTCAACACGATCGGTGACTCGATCCGCGACGCCGTCGGAGTCAGGAGGCGGACATGACAGCAGGACCGGGACAGCGAAGCGACGCCGCCGAGCCGTTGCTGTCCGTCGAGGGCCTCACCATCGATCTGCCCGGCGGTGCCGGGCAGCCGGGGCTGGTCGAGGACGTCACCTTCGAGGTACGCAGGGGGCAGGCGGTCGCCCTGATCGGCGAGTCCGGCTGCGGCAAGTCGCTGACCTCCATGGCGATCCTGGGCCTGCTGCCCGCGGCCGTCCGGGTCGCGGCGGGCTCGATCCGCTTCGATGGGGTGGACCTGCTCACCTGCAGCCGGCGGGAGCTCCGCCGGATCCGGGGCGGGCCGGTCGGCATGGTGTTCCAGGAGCCGATGAGCAGCCTCAACCCGACGATGACCGTCGGCGACCAGATCGCCGAGGCGCGCCGGCTGCACCTGGGTGAGCGTCGGTCGGTGGCGCTCGAGCAGGCAGGACAACTGCTGAGCCGCGTGGGCATCCCGAACGCCGAACGCAGGCTCGGGTCCTACCCGCACGAGATGAGCGGCGGCATGCAGCAACGGGTCATGATCGCGGCCGCCATCGCCTGCGAACCGAAGCTGCTGATCGCCGACGAGCCGACCACCGCCCTGGACGTCACGATCCAGGCCGAGATCCTGGAGCTGCTGCGCGATCTGCGGCGCGACCTCGATCTGGCCGTCCTGCTGGTCACCCACGATCTCGGCGTGGTCGCGGACTTCTGCGACGACGTGGTCGTCATGTACGCCGGTCACATGGCCGAGCGGACCCCCGTCGACCGGCTCTTCCACGAGCCGCGGCACCCGTACTCCAGCGCGCTGCTCGCCGCCGTGCCGCAGGCGGGCCGGGCCAGGACCAGCCTGACGGTCATCCCGGGCAGGGTTCCGTCCGCGGGGCAGTTCCCCGGCGGCTGCCGGTTCGAGCCCCGCTGCGTGCACAGCGTCGACGACGTCTGCCGGCGACCACAGGCCGACACCACCATCGGCGACGATCGCCGCACCCGGTGCGGGCGCGTCGCCTCCGGTGACCTGATTCTGAAGGGGACCGTCCGTGGCTGAGGATCATGTGGTCTTGCGCGTGCGCGGCCTGGCCAAGTCGTTCCCGCTGCGCCGCAGCATGCTGGGCCGGACGCTGGAGAGCGTCCGCGCCGTCGACGGAGTCGACCTGGAGGTACGGGCCGGCACCACGGTCGGCATCGTGGGCGAGTCCGGATCGGGCAAGACGACGGTGGGCCGGCTGATGGCCCGGCTGCTCAAGCCCGACCAGGGCACGGTCGAGGTGGAGGGCAAGGACGTCAGCAAAGCGCGCGGCAGCGAGCTCAAGGAGATGCGCGGCCGGCTCCAGGTCATCTTCCAGGATCCGTACGGCGCCCTCGACCCGACCAAGACGATCGGCCACGCCGTCGCCGAGCCGCTCCTGGTCCACGGCAGGATCGGCCGGGGCGAGATGCGCGAGCGCGCCGCCCAGCTGCTCGGCCGGGCCACCCTCGATCCGGCGTTCGTCGACAGGTATCCGGACGAGTTGTCCGGCGGGCAGCGGCAGCGGGTCTGCATCGCCCGCGCGCTGGCGCTCTCGCCGAGCGTCCTCGTCGCCGACGAACCGACCTCCGCGCTGGACCTGTCCACCCGCTCGGAGATCCTCAACCTGCTGCTGTCGATCCAGCAGGACACCGGGCAGGCGATGGTCCTCGTGTCCCACGACTTCGCCACGGTCAGGCACCTGTCGCACCGGATCGCGGTGATGTACCTGGGCCGGATCGTCGAGGAAGGCACCGCGGAGCAGGTCGCGACCGACCCGCGGCACCCGTACACCAAGGCGCTGCTGTCGGCGGTGCCCGTTCCCGACCCGGACGTGCAGCGGTCCCGGCGCCGCACCGTGCTGCGCGGCGAGCTGCCCGATCCGGCGAACCCCCCGACGGGCTGCCGCTTCCGCACCCGCTGCCCGGTCGCCCAGGACGAGTGCGCGCACCAGGACCCGCCGCTGCTGCGGATCGGCGCCCAGCACAGCGTGGCCTGTGTCCTGCACCAGCCGGCCGTCGCGCCGGTCACCGAGTCCCAGGAGACATCGCGATGAGCACCTCTGAGCAACGGCCGGGAGCTCTCCAAGGGATCCGAGTCGTCGACTTCGGTCACCACGTTGCCGGGCCGCTGGCCGCGGTCATGCTCGCCGACCAGGGAGCCGACGTCGTGCACGTCGACCGTCCTGGCGTCACACCCCCGGCCGATGACGCGTTCTTCAATCGGGGCAAGCGGCGCATCAGCCTTGACCTGAAGGACGCGGCGGACCTCGGCGTCGCCCGCGACCTCGTCCGGCGGGCCGACGTCCTCATCGAGAACTTCCGGCCGGGGGTGATGGACCGGCTCGGGCTCGGCTGGGAGGAGCTGCGCGCCGCCAACCCCCGGCTCGTCTACTGCTCACTGCCGGGCTTCGCGGCCGACGATCCGCGCGCCGGGGTCCCCGGCTGGGAGGGCGTCATCGCGGCCGCCACCGGCAACTGCCGGATCCGGGCCGGTCACGCGCCGGACGGCTGGGACGACACCCGGCCGACCTACACCGCGATTCCCGTGGCGTCCAACTTCGCGGCCTTCTGCGGCGCCTTCGCGATCGTGGCGAGCCTGACCGCCCGGCAGCGCACCGGGCGTGGCGACCGGGTCGAGGTCCCGCTGTTCGACGCGATGTTCGAGGCCATCGGGGGGAGCGGCGCCTACCCGGTCGCGCGGGGACTGCCGCCGGAGCGGGCGATCAGCTCCAACGGCAGCGGCACGTACCGCTGCTCGGACGGCAGGTACGTGCAGTTCAACCCGATCGGTGCGACGCCCCGATTCCTCGTCTGGTTCCTCGACGCGGCGGGGGTGACGGCCTGGGTGGGCGAGGGCCTGGCCGACCGCGCCCGGCTGGATCGCGACCCGGAGCTGCGCCGGCTGCTGCACGACCGGCTCACCGCGCTGTTCCTGACCCGTCCGGCGGGCGAGTGGGAGGAGCTGGCCGGTGTGGCGGGCGTCCCGCTCGCCGCCGTCCGGACGCTCGCCGAATGGCTGGACAACGACCACGCGCGCGCCTCCGGACAGGTCGTCGTGGTCGACGATCCTGAGCTGGGCGCGACGGCGATGCCCGGCTCGGCGGTGTGGCTGTCGGCCACCCCCGCGCTGCCCGGCAGGCCCCGGCACCTGCCCGACGCGGACCGTGCCGAGATCCTCGCCGAGCTCGCGTCGCCCGCCGGCCCGCCGAGTGCCGAAGTCGCGTCGCCCGCCGGCCCGCCGAGTGCCGAGCTCGCATCGCCCGCCGGCGCGTCCCCCGCTCGCCCGCCGCGCGTCGAGGCTGGTCCGGTCGCCGATCCGGTTGCTGGTCCGGCCGCCGGTCCGGTCGCGCTGCCCTACGCGGGGCGGCGGGTCGTCGACCTCACCCAGATCCTGGCCGGGCCGAGCGCGGGACGGATCCTGGTCGAGTTCGGGGCCGACGTCGTGAAGATCAACTCGCCGCAGCGGCGCGTCGGCGCGCACGGGTTCGTCAACCGCGGCAAGCGGACGATCCTCGTGGACGTGAAGTCGAGCCAGGGCCAGCAGATCCTCTGGCGGCTCATCGACGAAGCGGACGTCCTGACCCACAACTTCCCCGAGCGGACCGCCGAACGCTACGGCCTGGGCTACGAGCACGTCCGGGCCCGCCGCCCGGACATCGTCTATGTCTCCGTCAGCTGTTACGGCTACGGCGGGCCATGGGCGGGCCGCCGGGGGTACGAGACCCAGGGCCAGGCGGCGACCGGAATCATGACCCGGACGGGCGGTGACGGCCGGCCGGCCGTGCTGGGCCCTTACAACGTCCTCGACTACGGCACCGGCGCCATGGCCGCCTTCGCCGCGGCAGTGGGCATCTATCATCGCGAACTGACCGGCGCCGGCCAGCAGGTGCGCACCTCACTCACCCGGACGGGCGGCTACCAGCAGGCGAGCTTCGCGGTGCGCCCCGCACACGAGCTCCCGGCCGTCACGCCAGGTGGGAACGTTCCTGGAGGTGCGCGCGCGGCCGAGCCGAGCGGGCCGGAGGCTCTCGGGCTCAGTGCGTGGCACCGGTTCTACCAGGCGGCCGATCGATGGTTCTTCCTCGGGGCCACCCGGCGGTCCCTGCCGGTGCTCCGCGAGGTTCCCGGCCTGGAGCAGGCGCTGTCCGGCCTCGACGGGTCCGACGACGACGCGGTGGCAGCGGCCCTGCAGACCGCCTTCCGTACCGCCACCGCAAGCGAGTGGACCGGCCGCCTCACCGAGGCAGGGCTGGGCGCGCACCCGGTCACGACGCTCGCGGAGTTGATGGCCGACCCGTGGGCCCGCTCCCAAGGGCTCACCGTCACCCAGATCTCCGAGGAGGCCGGCGAGGTGGTGATGCCGGGCATCGCCATCCGGGTGCACGGCAACCCGCCACGCCTGGGCCATCCGGTACGCCGGCCCGGCGCCGACGCCCACGAGGTGCTGGACCGGATCGGGCTCGCCGGCTCGGCCGAGACGCTGGAACAGGCCTGGGCCGTGCAGATGTCCGCGTTGCCCTCGGGCTGGGACCACTTCTGACCCGGCACACCCCTGACGAGCAAGCCAACAGCACATCACCGGCCCGCTGAGCGGGACACGCCGCGATCCGCGGCACTGACAGGAGGACTGATGAGCGACGACCAGGCCACCCGGTGCGACCTGCTGATCAAGGGCGGCCGGGTCCTGGACCCCGGGCAGGGGCTTGACGGCGTCATGGACATCGCCGTGACCGGCGACCGGGTCACGGCGGTGCGGGAGGACATCCCGGCGGACTCGGCGCGCCGGGTGATCGACGCGAGCGGCTCCGGGCGCTACGTCGTCCCCGGCCTGATCGACATCCACACGCACGTCGCGCGCGGGGCGATCACCCCCGGCGTGGGCATGGAAGGCTGCGACCCGGACGACATCGGCGTGCGGTCGGGAGTCACCACGCTGGTCGACGCCGGATCCGTCGGTGTCGCCAACATCGGCGTCTTCTCCGCCTACATCCAGCCGAACGCCAGGACGCGGGTCATCCCGTACCTGAACATCGGCAGCTACGCGCACACCATGCCCACCATGGTCGACGTCAACGATCTGGCCGAGATCGACCCGGTCGCGATCGCCAGGTGCGTCGCCGCCAACCCGGGGCTGGTCCAGGGGATCAAGCTGCGGCTGGTCGGACCGCTGGTCGCCACGCACGGCAAGGACATCGTCTCCGCGACCAAGGCGGTGGCCAGGGAGCACGGGGTCCCGCTGATGGTGCACATCGGCGACCTGTCCGCGCGGCGGCGGCCCGATCCACACCTGCTCGAACCGGCCACCCGTTTCGCCGTCGAACAGCTCGACGCGGGCGACATCCTCACCCATCTGTGCACGCCGAACCACGGTGGCGTGATGGACGCGGCGGACCGGATGATGCCCGCCCTGCTCGCCGCCCGGGAGCGCGGCATCACCCTGGACTCGGCGCTGGGCAGGGGGAACTTCGGCTACCGGGTCGCGAGCGAGCAACGCGCGCTCGGTCTCCTCCCCGACACCATCAGCAGTGACCTGACGGCGGCGGGCGAGACCTTCCACTCCCTGCTGGAATGCATGGCGAAGTTCATGGCCGTGGGCTACACCCTGTCCGAGGTGGTCCGGATGACCACGGCGAACGCGGCGCGGGCGATCGGCGCCGAGCATGATCTCGGCGCGATCGCGGTCGGCAGGGAAGCCGACCTGACGGTGCTCGACCTGGTCGAGGGCGACTTCGAGTTCGTCGACACCAAGCAGGAGGTCTTCCACGGCGGCTTCGGCCTGCGGCCGGTGCAGACCGTACGGGCCGGCGCACTGGTGGCGCCCGGCTGGGGGACGCACCCGTGGGGCTGGCTGCCGGCGCCGCGTTCCGGGGCGGCGTCATGACGGCGGTGACGCGCGGGCACGGGCGCCGGTTCGAGGTCGACGGTGACTGGGAGCGGCTGCCGGACGGCCTCCAGCACGCGGACGTGGCCGCGGTGGACGTCGACGCCGCCGACCGCGTCTACCTGTTCACCCGCTTCGACGGCCAGGTCATCGTGTACGAGCGCGACGGCACCTTCGTACGCAGCTGGGGAAAGGGCCTGTTCACCACGCCGCACGGGCTGACCGTCGGGCCGGACGGCGGCGTCTACTGCGTCGACGCGGGCGATCACACGGTCCGCAAGTTCACCCCCGAGGGCGACCTGCTCATGACGCTGGGCACGGCCGGCGTGGCGTCGGACACCGGGTTCGCATCCGGCCGTCCGGTGCGCGTGCACAGCGTCGAGGGCGTCCGGTACGCGGGCGGGCCGTTCAACCGCCCCACCAACCTGGCCGTCGCCCCGGACGGCGACCTCTACGTGAGCGACGGGTACGGCAACAGCCGGGTGCACAGGTTCACCGCGTCCGGTGACCTGATCGGCTCATGGGGCGAGCCCGGCACCGGCCCCGGGCAGTTCCATCTGCCGCACTGCCTGGACATCGCGCCGGACGGGCGGGTGTTCGTCGGCGACCGGGAGAACGACCGGATCCAGATCTTCACCTCCGAGGGCCGCTTCATCGAGGAGTGGACGGACCTCCGGCGCCCGTGCGACCTCACCATCGCCCCGGACGGCTCGGTGTACGTCGTCGAACTGTGGCGGCCGGAGGGCAAGCGCTCCTTCGTGCACGGAGAGGCGGAGCAGGACCAGCCCGCCCGGCTGACCGTGCTGGACCCGTACGGGCGCGTGTCCGAGCGGTGGGGGGACTCCACGACGGATCGCACGGCGACCGGCAATTTCATCGCACCGCACGGGATCGCCCTGGACTCCCACGGTGACCTGTACGTCGCGGAGGTGACGTACAGCTTCGCCATCAGACCCGGCTGGGTCGCGCAGTCGAGCGCCCGGCACCAACTGCAGAAGTTCCTGCGCGTCGGCGCGGGAGAAGACATCGTGGCTAGGAGACTCGCATGAGGCGCGAAAACCGGATCCTCACCTCGCACGGCGGCAATCTGCCGCGTCCCGGGGACCTGGACGAGCTGATCGCCCAGGGCGACCGGGAGGCCATCGACGCGCGCCTGCCGGGCGCGGTGGCCGAGGTCGTCGCCCGTCAGATCGAGTGCGGCATCGACACCGTCAACGACGGCGAGTACGTCAAGGCCGCGAACATGGCCGGCTACAGCGGCTACATCCACGCCCGGGTGACCGGCTGGGAGGTGCTGCCCATCGACCCGAGCGTCCCGCCGAAGCGCGAGTACGTCGCCGCGCGCGACAAGGCGGACTTCCCGGGCACCTACGCCTCCGGCCTGTGGTTGTCGGGTTCCGGCGGGCCGGTCAGGCCCGGCTTCGCGACCCCCGGAGCCGTACCGAAGATGCCGACGTCGGGCCGGGTGTGCACCTCGCCGATCACGTACATCGGCCAGGACGCCATCGCCGCGGACATCGCGGCGATGAAGACGGCCGTCGAGGGCAAGGAGGTGGACGGCTTCATCGCCGCGCTGGGGCCGCTCAGCCTGGGCGCGGGCGCCCGGAACGAGCACTACGCGAGCGAGGAAGAGTACATGTTCGCCGTCGCCGAGGCGCTCCGCGAGGAGTACCGGGCGGTCACCGACGCCGGGCTGGTGCTGCAGATCGACGAGCCCGAGTTCGCGACCACCTGGCAGTTCCACCCTGCGTGGACGGTCGAGGAGCTGCGCCGCTACCTCGAGTTCGCGGTCGAGGTGATCAACCACAGCATCGACGGGCTGCCCGCCGAGCAGATCCGGATGCACACCTGCTGGGGCAGCGGTCACCGGCCGCACACGCACGACATCGGCCTCGAACACATCGCGGATCTGCTGATCAAGGTCAACACACAGGCTTACGCCATCGAGTCAGGAAATGTCCGGCACGCACATGAGTGGCGGGTGTGGGAGGACGTCAAACTGCCCGAGGGCAAGATCCTCGTGCCCGGCGTGGTCAGCCACGCCACCGACCTGGTCGAGCATCCGGAACTGATCGCCGAGCGGCTGACGAACTTCGCCGGCGTGGTGGGCAAGGAGAACCTGCAGGCGGGGACCGACTGCGGAATCGGATCGCGCGTGGGCCACGAGGAGATCGTGTGGGCGAAGCTCGCCGCGCTGTCCGAAGGCGCCGCGATCGCCAGCAGGCGCTTGTGGGCCGCCTAGCCCGCGGCTCAAACGGAGGACCTGGTGGGGGCGGGTCGCCAGTCAAACCAGCCAAGCTCGCTTCTGAAATATGGAGGCAAAAGCCGTGAAACGAGCAGCAGTCAAATCGGCCGGCGTGGTCCTCGCCACCGGTCTCGCCCTCTCCGGCTGTGGCGCCGGGACGACCGACCAGCCGTCGTCGAACGCAGCCGGCGCTCCCGACGGTGCGGCCGTCCTGCGCTGGGCCGTGCCGGGCAACCCCACCTCCTTCGACCCCCGCAAGGCCGCCCCGCTGGACCCGGTGTTCCTCGACGTGGTCTACGAATCCCTGATCGGCCGGAGCATGGCCGGTGAGATCGAGCCGGGTCTGGCGACGGAGTGGACGTTCTCGGACGACAACAAGGTGATCACGCTCAAGCTGCGCGAGGGGGTGAAGTTCCACAACGGTGAGGACTTCAACGCCGAGGCCGCCAAGGCGTCGCTGGAGGCGTTCAAGAAGAGCGGCAACCTCGCGTCGGCGCTGTCGGTCCTCGACAAGGTCGAGGCGGTCAGCCCGACCGAGCTGAAACTGACGTTCTCCGAGCCTGCCGGTTACATGATCAGCGTGCTCGCCGGTGAGGCCGGCATCGTGGTCGCGCCCGGTGCGCTCGACGATCCGAGTCTCCCGTCCAAGCCGGTCGGCACCGGAGCCTTCGAGCTCACCTCGCTGGAGGAGGGAAAGGTCTCCTTCAAGAAGTTCGAGGACTACTGGAACGCCGCCGAGACGACCATCGGCGGCGTGGAGATGACCGCCTACTCCGATGAGACGACCCGGCTGCGTGCGGTGAAGTCGGGGCAGGCCGACGGCACCTCGATCAAGCCGGACCAGATCGAGGAGTCCGAGGCGGCGGGCATGACGGTGATCAAGGCCCCCAACACCACCTTCAACGGGATCCTGCTGAACACCAAGCAGCCGGAGCTCAAGAACCCGAAGGTCAGGCAGGCGCTGCTGTACGCCATCGATCGTGAGTCGCTCAACAAGAACCTGTTCGAGAACACCTGCGTCGGCGTGGTGCAGCCGTTCCAGGAGGGCTTCTGGGCGAACGTGCCCGAGCTGAACGACGTGTCCTCCTATTACGACCCGGAGAAGTCCAAGCAGCTCCTGGCCGAGGCAGGCTTCCCGGACGGCATGGAGCTGACGCTGGAGGTCGGCCCCAACACGTCGTACCAGGTGCTGGCCCAGGCGCTGCAGGCACAGCTGAAGGAAGTGGGCATCAAGGCCACGATCAAGGTGCTGGAGTTCCAGCAGATGATCAGCGTCCGCCGGACCGGCAAGTTCACCGCCACAGTGGCGCTGGTGCAGGCCGGGCGGCCCGACCCGACCCAGTTCGTCCAGGACTTCTACATGAAGGGCGGCGCGTACAACCCGGGCGGCTTCTCTCTTGACGGGGTCGGCGAGCTGCTGGCGAAGGCGCGGGCCAGCGAGGACGTCGAGGAACGCAAGGCGCCGATGCAGGAGATCATCAAGAAGGTCGTGGCGGCCGGGCCGCCGGTGATTCCGGTGTGCGGCGTGACCTACGTGGCGGCCTACCGCAAGGGAGTGACCGGTCTCGACGCGCCGGTGATCGGTGACTATGACTTCGCCTCCGTGAAGATCAGCAAATAACGCAGAAAGGAAGCCCATGCGGCTCAAGGACAAGGTGGCCATCGTCACCGGATCAGGGCGTGGCCTCGGCCGTGCGTACGCCGAGGCGCTGGGCGCGGCCGGTGCCGCCGTGGTGGTCAACGACATCGACGCCGACGTCGCCAAGGAGACCGTCGAGGCGATCACCGCAGCCGGAGGCCGTGCCGTCGCCGAGGTGTGCGCGGTCGGCCCCACGGAGTCGGCCGACGCGCTGGTGCGGCGGGCGGTCTCCGAGTTCGGCCGCCTGGACGTGATGTGCACGAACGCCGGCGCGCTGCGTGACCGGACCCTGGCCAAGGTCACGGACGAGGAGTTCGACCTCGTGGTGGACAGCCACGTACGCGGCACCTTCACCTGCGGCCGCGCCGCGGTGCGCCAGTTCCGGGAACAGGGCGGCGGTGGCCGGCTGATCCTGGTCGGCTCGCCGGCCGGTCAGTACGGCAGCTTCGGGCAGACGGCGTACGCCGCGTCCAAGGCGGCCATCATCAGCATGGTGCGGGTGTGGTCGATCGAGACGGCGAAGCTGGGCGTGACCGTGAACGCGATCGTGCCCACCGCGCTGACCAGGATGGCCGCGACCATCCCGGCGCTGACCGAGGTCGTCGCCTCGGTCGAGGCCGGCGGGCCGGTCCCGGCCGACCTGCGCCGGCGCGGCATCGGCAAGGTCGAGGACGTGGCGCCGCTCGTCGTCTACCTGGCCTCCGACGAGTCGGCCGGCGTCACCGGGCAGTACATCGGGTTCGGAGGCGACCGGTTCGCGATCTGGGCGCATCCCAAGGAGGCGTTCGTCACGCACCGCGACGGTGGGTGGAGCGCCGAACAACTCGCCGCCGACTTCGCCGGGTTCTCGGAGCATCTGCAGAGCCACACCCCGCCCCCGAAGTGACCGGCGAGAGCCGCCCCGGCCGGTGCTGGGGTGGCTCGGCCCGGTCGGCCCGGTCGGCCCGGTCGGCCCGGTCGGCCCGGTCGGCCCGGTCGGCCCGGTCGGCGCGGACGCCGTACGCGCTCAGCCGAAGTAGGCCGTACGCGCCTCAGCCGAAGTAGAACGCGTGCGCGGCCAGCGAGATCCGGCGGCGCTGTCCGGCGTCGGGCACGAGGTGGGCGAAGGAGTTCACGGCGTCGCGGTAGGTGACCTGGCGGCGGGCGCCGACGAACGGGGCGTCGCTGCCCCAGAAGACGTGCTCCGGCCCGGCGGCCTCGATCAGGGTCGCCGCGTGGCCGGCCAGGGTGTCAGGGCCGACGCCGAAGCGGTAGCCCGCGGACAGCTTCACCCACACCCTGCCGGTGCCGAGGGCCCGCAGCAGTGCCGCGCCGCCGGGTCCGGCGTAGCCGGATTCCCGGTCAGGATCGCCGAAGTGGTCGACGACGACCTTCACCCCGGAGGCGGTCAGCCGGTCGAGCACCGGCGGCAACCGCTCGCCCTCGATGTTCACTTCGACGTGCCAGTCGAGGTCCGCGACCCGGAACAGCAGCCGCCGGTACGCCGGGTCGGTGAGGTCCGGCAGGTCCGCGAGCCGCCGCCACTGGAACCGGACGCCCACCACGCCGTCCGCCTTCATCCGTTCCAGGACGTACCGATCGGTGGCGGGGTCGACGATGACGGTCCCACGCAGCCGCCCGTGCGCGCGCACCGCGTCGATCGTGTAGTCGTTCAGGTCCCCGAGCAGGCTCATCGCGGAGACCACGCCGTAGCCGACGCCGTGCTCGTCCATCATCGACAGGAACGTCTCCGCCGTCAGCTCGCCCTCGGGCCGGGTCCACGCCCGCGCCGCGAGAGGCAGCGCGCGGGTGAACAGGTGGACATGAGTGTCCACGAGAGGCACGCGGTCGCCCGTCATGGTGTTCCGACGCGGTAGAGCGAGGCCGACGTGCCGCCGAGGACCAGGGCGGCGTCCCGGCCGGACAGGCCGGAGACCGACTCGCGGGCGATCCGCACCATGTCCGCGTACGCGCCGGGGGTCTGGGTGACGTCCGACCCCCACAGCACCCGCTCGGCGCCGAACCGGGAGACCAGCCACTCGACCACGACCGACGGCTTGATCCCCGCCGCGATGTTCCTCGCGAGGTTGAGCGTCGTCACCTTGACGAGGACCTGCGGCAGGTCGGCCAGCGCGAGCAGCCCGTCGGCCCCCGGGTAGGGGGCGGCGCGGTCCGTCTCGACGCTCCCGATGTGATCGACGACGACCGGCGTGCCGGGGAACTCGCGGGTCACCGAGGCGAGCGCCCGCAGGCTCTCGTCGCGGTTCCAGCGGTAGATGTGCAGGCACATCGACAGCCCGAGCTCGCTCGCCTGCCGCCACACCCGGCGGGCCTCCGCGCCGGCGAACCACCCGGTGCCGGGCGTGCCGCCGTGCTGGTTGCCGCCCGGCGAGGTGAGGCGGACGGCCACGGCACCGCGCTTCGCCCAGTGGCGCACCCGCTCCGCCGAGTCCGGCGCCTGCGCGTCGAGCACGCACATGGCGGCGAGCCGGTCAGGGTATCGAGTCGCCGAGTCCACCACGTAGCTGTTGTCGTAGCCGTACACGTGCGCGCGCTGGACGGCGATCGCGCCCGACAACCCGTGCTCCCGCAGCGCGGTGAGCAGCCGCTCCGCGGTCATCGGGTCGTTCCGTACGGCTTCGGCGACCGTGCCGCCGGGCGGGTCGAACGGGTAGGCCGGGTCGTCGGTCACCAGGTGCGCGTGGCCGTCGATCAGGGTCATCGGATGCGCTCCCAGGTGAGGATGGGGGTGGGCGGCCGGCCGGGGGTTCGCTCGGCGCGCAGGATCAGCCGGTCCCCGTCCACGACGGCGAGCCGGACCAGCTCGGCGCCGATCCAGTTGGGGTAGATGGCGGCCTCCACCTGGTGGACGACGCGGTCGCCGGCCCATTCGTAGCGCCCGGCGTACGCGCCGAAGGTCCGTACGGCGGCGAGCTTCTCCGCGTCGGTGGCCCAGCGCCAGTTGGCCGACGCCAGCGGCGGACGGTCGCCGGCCATGTACTGCACCGCCATGTGGCCGTCGGGCCCGTAGATGAGCAGGCCGAGGGGCTTGTCCCCGAGGGGGCGCGCGCCGTCGTCGGGCTCGCCCTCCATCACGTAGTCGACCAGCCGCCAGCTACCGACGATCATGAATCGCCGCCGATCTGCTCACGGAACGCCCGCGCCATCGAATGGGCCGTGCGGGCGAGCATGGTGGCGTCGTTGCCCATGATGAGGAACTGGTGGCCGAGCGCCGCGCTCCTGACGGCCGAGGGCGCGTCCACGCAGGCCGCGCCGCAGGGCTTGCCCGCAGCCGCGGCGGCGGCCCGCGCCCGGTCGAGCGACTCCTTGACCACGGGATCGTTCACGCGGAGCCCGAGGGAGACGGACAGGTCGCCGGCGCCCAGGAACACCGCGTCGATCCCCGGCACCGCGAGGATGCCGGCGGCGGCGTCTATGGCGTCCGGGCTCTCCAACTGAGGGATGCAGACGACGTCCTCGTTGCCGACCCGGAGGTACTCGTCCCGGGGCGTCAGCCCCCATCGGCCCGCGCGGCTGGTTCCGCCCGCGCCCCGCCGGCCGAGGGGCGGGAAGCGGGTGGCCGCGACCACCCGTTCGGCGTCGGCCACCGAGTCGACGTGGGGGACCAGGATGCCCCGCGCGCCGGCGTCGAGGACCCGCTGGATGGTCGAGCCCTGGTGATCGGGCACGCGGACCAGGGGGTCGACGCCGTAGGCCGTGGCGAGGTTGATCATCCGGGCCGCGAGGGTGAGATCGAGCGGGGAGTGTTCGAGATCGATGACCACGAAGTCGAATCCGGCGCCGGCCATGATGTCGACGCTCTCGGTGGTCGCCAGCTTGATCCAGGTGCCCAGCCGTGGCGCCTGCGCGGAGGCGTTCGCGAAGAAGGTCATGCCGGCGTGATGTGCTCGGGGGCGGGGTACTCGTCGGCGTTGAGCACCCATCCGGCCTTGGCGGAGAAGTCCGCGCGCGGTGGGCTGAAGATGTCGATGAGCAGGTGGGCGCCCTCGCCGACCGCCTGACTGGTGTGCTCGGTGGGCGGCGGGATGATCGCGACCGAGGGGCTGCCGACGGCCGCGTGCTCGTCGGCGCGCCACTGTGAGCGCTTCGACGTCCAGGGCGTCCGTACGTGATGGATGTAGTCGCCGGCGACGGTCAGCGAGCACTGCTCGAAGTCGTCGTGGTGATGGGGGGAGAGCCGGTCGGGATTGCGCGGGCCGTACCTGGGGTCGCCGAAGTTGACCATGAACGCGCTGGACCGGAAGATGCGGCCGAACCGGCCGGGCTCCAGCGGATGGTCGGCGTTCCGGTAGACGCGCAGGCGGTGTCCGGCGGGCGGGTCGGGCCACGGCTGCAGCAGGGCGACGCGCGGATGGTCCTCGGCGTACGCCGCGGCGTTGCCGCAGCGCGCGAGGAGGTCGGTGGTCCGGACGTCGAACAGGCGGACCAGGTCGGCGTCGCCGTGGGAGCTGAGGTGGCTGTCGCCGGGCGGCACGATGACCACGCCGCGCCCGGTCACCTCCTGGCTCTCGGCCCCGGCCGTCACGTCGATCGTGATGTCGTCGTGGGGCAGGACGATGACGTACTCCTCCCGCTGCGCGGTCGCGTCGCGGCGCAGCGTGTCACCGGCGACCAGGCGGGTGAAGGCGAGCACGAAGTTCTGGGCGCGCACGTACCAGGTCCTGCTGCCGAGCTCCGTGACCTCGTCCGGCGGCAGCGTCAGGAACTCGTAGGTGGCGAGCGCGGCGATGGGGGCGTGCGGATCCGTCGTGCTCGTGGTCGCGTTCGTGTTGAGGGCCGCACGCGGATCGTTGGGGCTGTACATGTGATTCGTCCTTACGGTCAGTCGTCCAGGCCGAGCAGGTACGACGGGTTGACGCGGACCATCTGCCGCAGGTCCTTCTCGGGCAGCCCGAGATCCAGCAGGGCGGACCCGACCCGGATGAAGGAGTCGACGGGCATCGGGCGGCCGACCTGGCCCAGGTCGGAGGCGAGCACGGTGTGCTCGGGCCCGATCCGTTCGATCCAGTCCATCAGCACGTCCGGGCCGCCGCGCGCCTGGGCGACCTCGGAGTCGTACATGCTGGTCTCGTGCTCGATGTAGGCGCCGAGTTCGATGAAGTCCTTGCACTGCGCGGGGTCGGAGCCGATCACGAAGTTCGGATGGCTGACCACCAGCCGCCGGACTCCCGCGTCGCGCGCGGCGGTGAAGACCTCCCTGATGTCGTCGGGGGCCATGTGCCCGGCTGAGAGCAGCGCCCCGGTCTCGGCGACGACCTTGATGACCTGGCCGACCTCGGGGATCAGCTCGCCGTCGGGGCCGCGGACGTCGACCTGGGTCGTGGTCAGCGGGATCGTCGGCTTGGGGAAGCCACCGCCGGCCTTGTGGTGTGCGACGTGCGCGCGGGAGGAGATGGTGGGGAACCAGACGCATCGTCCGCCCATTCGCAGGCACATCTCCACGGCGTGCGGGTTGATGCCGCCGACCTGGTTGTTCAGCGCGATGCCGCCGTAGACGGCGGTGCTCACGCCGGCCAGGCGGTCACCCATTGCGAGGAGGTCCATCACCGTGTTGTGGTGATGGGACTTCGCCAGGAAGGCGCGCATGCCCAGCCGCTCGCCGTCCTTGGCGGCCTGGACGTGGTCGAACGCGCGTGGCAGCGGGTTGGGCCCGGAGTGGCAGTGCAGGTCGACAAGGCCGTGCAGGATTCGCTCGATAGCGGGTCGGGTCATCGTTCTTCCTCCTGCGCGGTGGCCACCGGCCAGGCGCGATGACCCTTGACAGGACCACCGCCACGAGAGCATTGTTACAAATTACGGACTTACTGTACGATAAATGCGACTCGCCGCTCTGACAAGTACTTGTCGCGGCGAGATGTCCAGCGCGATGCGCTGCGCTGTCGCTTGAACCCGATTGGGGGCCACGTGCCGGAGGCGACCTACACCTGGGCGGAGATGATGGCGATCTCCATCTCGCACGAGATGGCCGACGGTGCCTTCGGCTCCGTGGGCGCCGCATCGCACATTCCCGCCGCCGGGCTGCGCCTGGCGCAGCTCACGCACGCGCCCAACCTGTCCTTCTTCTGCGGGGGCAGCGGCGCGATGAACCCGAAGATCCAGCGGTTGACCGAGTCCTCGGCCGACTACCGCAACCTCGTGACCAGCGAATATCACTTCAGCCTCGACGACGTCGTGGACTTCGAGACCGCGATGCGCTTCGACTTCGCGTTCCTCGGCGGCATGCAGATCGACAAGCACGGCAACCTGAACATGGCCATGATCGGCGACTGGCACAGACCGAAGGTGCGCGGTCCCGGCACCATCGGCCTGATCTTCCTCGGCGGTTTCAAGACCAGCTACATCTACACCCAGCACCACAACCCGAAGATCTTCGTCGACAAGGTCGACTTCGTCAGCGGCGCCGGCTGGCTCGACGGCGGCGACGCCCGCTCCAAGGTCTTCCGCCCGGAGTCCGACGGTCCCCGGCGGGTATTCACCCCCTTGGGCGTGTTCGACTTCGAGCCGGAGAGCAAGCGGATGCGCCTGATGAAGGTCCACCCGTGGAGCAGCATCGAGAAGATCCAGGCGGCGACCGGATTCGAGCTGCTGGTCGCCGACGACGTACAGACCGTCGGCGCCCCCAGCGACGAGGAGCTCACCCTGCTCCGGACCCAGGTCGATCGCGATGGTGTGCTGCGCCGCTACCCAGCCGTGGTCTGAGCGCTCATGAGCTTCAACGATCGGTACGTCGTCGCCGACGGCTGCACGACCCACTATCTGGAAGCCGGGGACGGTCCTCCGCTGATCCTCCTGCACGGCGGCGAGTACGGCGCCTCCGCACGGCTCACCTGGGAGAACTGCGTCCCGGCGCTGGCCGAGCACCATCGCGTGCTGGCGCTCGACTTCGTCGGCTTCGGGCACAGCGACAAGCTGCGCGACTTCGGCGGCCAGCGCCGGCTCATGCTGCGGCAGGTCGCCGGCGTGCTGCGCACCCTGCGCATCGACTCGGCCGACTTCATCGGCACCTCACTCAGCGGGCGGATGCTGCTCGACGTCGCCAACCGGCCGTCGCCCCAGTGGCCGATCCGCTCGATGGTCGTGGTGGGCACCGGACTGGCCGCCCCGGTGGCGCAGGCCCGCGCCGTACTGGAGGACTTCGACGGCACACTCGACGGCCTGCGCCCGTCGATGGACGTCCTCTTCCACGACCCGCGCTGGAAGCACAGCGAGGACTACCTGCGCCGCCGCCATGAGTACTGCATGGTCCCGGGCGCGTGGGAGACCGCCGCGGCGGGCAGCCTGCGCGCGCCGGGACGTGACAGCGGCGAACGACGGCCGCACGTGCGCCCGCCCGCTCGCGACTACGGGCGCGTCGCCGTGCCCACCCTCCTCGTCCGGGGGCAGCACGACCGGCTGGTGCCGCCGCTGACCTGGCAGGAACTGGCGGCGCAGATCCCTGACGTGCGGACCGAGACGATCGGCGGCAGCGGTCACTACCCGCAGATCGAGCGCTCGGCCAAGTTCGTCGAGGTGGCGCTCGGGTTTCTCGCGCGAACGAAGGCGGAGGCGTGATGGCTGACGTATATCTGGAGTCCGGCGGCGAGGACGGCCCCGCGGTGCTCTTCCTGCACGGCTCCGGCGCGTCCGGAGCCGTGTGGAGACCGGTGCTGGAGCGGCTCGGCGAGCGCGGCACCCGATGCCGGTGGCTGGTCGCCGACCTGCCGGGGCACGGCCGCTCCGGCCATCGTCAGGACTATTCGCCGGAGAGTTACGCCGACGCCGTGGCCGGCGCGGTGGCCGGCGCGCTCACCGGAGTCCAGGGCCCGGTGACCGTCGTGGGCCACTCGCTCGGCGGGATGGTCGGGATGACCCTCGCGGACCGGACCCGCGGCATCACGGTCGGCTCCCTCGCGGTGGTCGCGATGAAGGTCGCCTGGACCGAGGAGGAGCTGACCCGGCGGGCCGCGACGGCCGAGCGGCCGGTCCGGGTCTTCCCCGGCGAGGAGCAGGCGCGCGAGCTGTTCGGGCGGGTGTCCGGGATGACCGGGCCCCCGTTCACCGACGAGGATCGCGCCACCGGGGTCACGGCCCGCGACGGCGGCTACGGGCTCTCCGGCGATCCGGGCATCGCCAAGGCCGGCCCGGCCACCGGTCCTGAGCTGGCCGCCCGCATGTGCCGGGTGACCTGCCCGGTCGAGCTGGCCTGCGGTGACCGCGATCCCGGCATCGACCCGGCGGACATGGCCGAGGTGCTCGGGCACTCGGTCACCGTACTGCCCGGCGTGGGGCACAACGTCCACATCGAGCGCCCCGACCTCATCGCCGACCTGGTCGAGCGGGCACTCGGCCGCTGACCGACGAACGGACACGCATGCGAATCGAGAACCTGCTGCGGCAGAACGCGGTACGACGAGGCCCGCTGCCCGCAGTCATCTGCGACCAGGCCCAGCTGTCCTGGGCCGAGCTGGACATCGAGACCAACCGGCTGGCCAACGCGCTGATCGGGCTCGGATACCGCGCGCAGGAGAGGATCGCGCTGGTGATGTCCAACTGCCATCACATCGTGACCGCCTTCCACGGCGCGTGGAAGGCCAACCTGGTCACCGTGGGGATCAACACCCGGCTGACCGCACCCGAGATCGCCCGCATCCTCACCCACTCGGGCGCGTCCGCCATCATCTGTGACACCCCCGCCGCGGTCGAGGCGGCCACGCAGGTGCCGGGCATCCGCGGCATCTACACCATCGGCCTGGGCGACGACGAGCAGGGATCGTTCGCGCACCTGGTCGCCTCCGGCGACCCGGGCGAGGTGCCCGAGATGGGCACGGGCGACGAACTGCGCTCGCTGCGCTACACCAGCGGCACCACCGGCGCGTCCAAGGGCTGCATGGCCACGCACGACCAGCAGCTCGCCAGCACCGCCAACTACCTGTGCGAGGTCAACGTGCCGCGCGGCGGCCCCACCTGGATCTCGGTGCCGCTGACGCTGGGGGTCGGCGCGTCCTTCGTGACGACCACCGCCTACCTCGGCGTCCCGCTGCTGCTGCGCAGGCGCTTCGACCCGGCCGCGTTCGTCGACGACATCGACAGGTTCGGGGTCGAGCACGCCTTCCTGGTGCCGACCATGCTGGTCGACCTGGTGCGGGCGCTGCCCGAGCTCGACCTCGCGCGCGCGAGCGCGCTCGAACTGGTCGGGTACGGCGGCGCGTCGGTGTCGTGGAGCCTGATCCGGTCCCTGGCGGAGGCGTTGGACCTGGAGTTCTACCACGCGTTCGGGGCGACGGAGGCGGGGGGTTTCGTGGCGCTGCTCACCCCGGACGACCACCGTAATTTCCTGCGCACCGAGGCCACCTCGATCGTCCCGGTGGGCCGGCCTGCCGCGTTCGCCGAGGTCAGGATCTTCGACGCCGAGGACCGCGAGGTGGCCGTACGGGAGACCGGCGAGATGCGGATCCGGGCGGCCAGCGTGTTCTCCGGCTACTGGAGTCAGCCGGAGGTGACCCGCGCGGTGCTCAAGGACGGCTGGCTCCGGCTCGGCGACATGGCCTGGCGGGACGAGCGCGGCTACATCTACCTCGCCGACCGGGCGCAGGGCGTCATCCGGTCGGGGGCGCAGAACGTGTACGCCGGTGAGGTCGAGGCGGTGCTGCAGGCCTGCCCCGGCGTGGCCCGCGCCGCGGTGATCGGCGTGCCGCACGAGCGGTTCGGCGAGTCGGTCAAGGCGCTGGTGCAGCGGGCGCCGGACGCGGCGCTGACGGAGCAGCAGGTCCTCGACTACTGCGCCGAACGGCTGGCCGGCTACAAGCGGCCACGCGAGGTCGAGTTCGTGAGCGACCTGCCGGTCGACGAGGGCGGCAAGATCAGGAGGGCCGAGCTGAAGCGCGTCACCGGGACGCGGCTGCTCGGCGAGGCGACCACCGGCGGCGACGCCGCGGTTAAGGAGTTCAGGCGATGAGCGCGAACAAGGTGACGACCCCCGAGGAAGCGGTCGCCGGCATCCCCGACGGAGCCACGATCGCGCTGGGCGGCGTGCACTCCCACAACGGCCCGATGGCACTGGTGAACGCGCTGATCCGGCGCGGGGCCAGGGACCTGGAGCTGATCCCGACGCCGAGCGCGGGTCCGCCCGTGGACATGCTCATCGCCGCCGGCTGTGTCAAACGGCTGCACGTGTCCTATGTCGGGCTGGAGTTCCTCGGCATGGCGCCGAACTACCGCCGGGCCGCGGAGAGCCAGTCGATCGAGATCGTCGAGGGTGACGAGGCGTACATCGTCTACGGCTTCCGCGCCGGCGCGAGCATGCTGCCGTTCCTGCCGCTTCCCCCGCTGTACGAGGGCACCGACCTGCCCAAGGTCAACAAGGACGTCCGGACGACGACCGATCCGTACACCGGGCGTACCGTGACCACGATTCCCGCGCTGCGGGCGGACTACGGACTGTTCCACGCGCAGGTCACCGACCGGAAGGGCAACGCGCAGATCTTCGGCCAGCGGCGGTTCGAGGACGTGATGGCGAAGGCGAGCGACCACGTCATCATCAGCTCGGACGAGATCCTGGACGAGTACGCTCCGGCCCCTGACCCGCGCCTGGTGTCCATCCCCGGCGCGATCGTGGACCACGTCGCCCACGCGCCCTACGGCTCATATCCGCTGTCCTCCCCGGGGCACTACGCCTACGACCGGGAGCGGCTGGTGGAGTACCGGGATCTCGCCGCCCAGGACCGCACCAAGGAGTACCTGGACGAGTACGTGTTCGGGGTCAAGGACCACCAGGAATATCTGGACAAGGTGGGCGCCCGGCGGCTGCTGGGTCTCCAGCAGACGTTCCGCTGAGCGGGGCCGGCGCGGGTCCCGGGCCGGGGAAGATGGCGTCGAGGCGGTCGAGCGTCCTGTCGTCCAGGTTCACCTCGAAGGCGCGGGTGGAGGCGTCGAGCTGGGCCAGGGTGCGCGGCCCGATGATCGGCGCGGTCACGCCGGGGCGGCCCAGCAGCCAGGCCATCGCGACGTCGGCGGGGCTCTCGCCGAGCTCGTCGCACAGGTCCTCGAAGGCCTGGACGGCGGCGCGGTGCCGGTCCAGCTTGATCAGTCGCCTGCCTCGGTGGGTGGCCACCTTGGCGCCGGGCAGCGGGGCGCCCATCCGGTTCTCCCGCTCCTTGCGCAGGATCCCGCCGAGCAGGCCGGCGTCGAGCGGCGACCACGGCATCATGCCGACGCCGTAGTGCGCGCAGGCGGGCAGGACCTCCAGTTCGGCGGTGCGTTCGAGCAGGTTGTAGATGGTCTGCTCGCTGACCAGGCCCAGGTGACCGCGCCGGGCGGCGGCCTCCTGCCCGGCGGCGATGTGCCAGCCGGGGTGGTTCGAGGAGCCGACGTAGACGATCTTGCCCTGGGTCCTGAGGACGTCCATCGCCTCCCAGATCTCCTCCCACGGGGTCGATCGGTCGATGTGGTGCATCTGGTAGATGTCGATGTGGTCCGTGTTCAGCCGCCGTAGCGACGCCTCGCAGGCCCGCCTGATGTGCAGCGCGGACAGGCCGGCGTCGTTCGGCCAGGCGGACATGCGGCCGTACAGCTTGGTGCTGAGCACCGTGCGTTCGCGGCGGCCCCCGCCGGTGGACAGCCACCGGCCGATGATCTGCTCGGTCAGCCCTTCACCGAACTGCCAGCCGTACACGTCCGAGGTGTCGATCAGGTTGATCCCCAGCTCGTGGGCGCGATCCATGATCTGGAACGCGTCCTCCTCGGTGGTCTGGGTGCCGAAGTTGTCCGTGCCGAGCACCAGACGGCTGACGGTCAGACCGCTGCGACCGAGTTGGGTGAACTCCACGAGATCTCCAGATTCCATTTATCGGACGATGAGTCCTATATTTGAATTTCGATGGTAGCGTTCCGGTGCAGACGAGGTAAAGAGCGCTGGTCCGGCAGGCAGTCACGGTTCTGGCCGCATCTGGACCTGGGCCATGGCACAGATCTGCCCAAGGAGACTCCTCGATGAGCACCAACCTGTCCGAGCACATCGCCGTCGCGGAGTTGCCGGCGGCGCACAGCTTCGCCGGAGGGGAGCTGCGCGGTGGCGGCGGAGAGGTCTTCCCGACCTGTCATCCGGGTGACGGCTCGCTGATCGCACAGGTCGAGGCGGCCACGGCCGGGTTCGTCGAGGAAGCCGTCGCGGGCGCGGTCGCGGCTCAGCCCGCCTGGGCGCGCACCTCCCCGCACGAACGCGCGCGGATCCTGCGCACGGCCGCCGACCTGATCGAGGCGCAGGCCGTACGACTCGTCCACCTGATCGCGCTGGACAACGGCAAGACGACGGCGGAGGCGCGCGGCGACGTCTTCGTGGCGGCGGCCCACCTGCGTGCCGCGGCGGGGTGGGCGCCCACCCTCGAAGGCGGCACCCTGCCCGCGGACGGCTCCACGCTGCGGATGACCTTCAGGGAGCCGGTGGGGGTGGTGGCGGCGGTCATCCCGTTCAACACCACCTTCATGTTCGCGGCGCAGAAGGCCGGCCCGGCGCTGGCGGCGGGCAACGCGATCGTGATCAAGGCCCCCGAGCTCAGCCCGCTGGCGGCGCCCGTGTTCGCCGAGATCCTCACGGCCGCCGGACTCCCCGGCGGCCTCGTCCAGGTGCTCCAGGGCGCGGGAGAGGTCGGCCGCCGCCTGGTCGAGCACCCCGGGGTGAACATGGTGTCGTTCACCGGCAGCACCGCGGTCGGCCGGCAGGTGATGGGCTCGGCGGCGGACGGGATGAAACGCGTCCTGCTGGAACTCGGCGGCAAGTCAGCGAACATCGTCTACGCCGACGCGAACCTGGACGCCGCCCTGCACGCCACGGTCGGCGGCATCTTCCGCAACGCCGGGCAACGATGTTTCTCCGGCTCCCGGCTCCTGGTCGAGGAGCCGATCGCGGACGCGTTCGTCGAACAGGTCGCCGACGTGGCGCGCTCGATCAGGGTCGGCGACCCGTTCGCGCCGGACACCCAGCTGGGCGCGCTGATCTCGGCCGGCGAGGCCGCCAGGGTCCGCGCGATGATCGACACGGCGGTGGAGCAGGGGGCGCGCGTCCTGGCGGGCGGTGATCGGCCGCCCGGCGTCCATCCCGCCGGCGCGTTCGTCGCGCCGACCGTGCTGGAGATCCCCTCCGGGCTGCCGCGCGTGCCCGCCATCGTGTACGACGAGGTCTTCGGACCGGTGCTCACGGTCCAGCGGTTCAGCGGCACGGAGCAGGCCGTCGCGCTCGCCAACGACTCGCCCTTCGGCCTGGTCGGCGGCTGCTGGACCCGTGACCTGGACCGGGCGCTGACGACCGCCAGGGCGGTGCGATCCGGCTATTTCTGGATCAATTCGTATGGGGCGCTCGCGCTGGACGCCCCCATCGGCGGCGTCGGCCTGTCAGGGCTCGGCCGGGAGCTCGGCCGGGTGGGGCACGAGGCGTACACGGAGCTCAAGACGGTGATCGTGGACACCGCCGCGGCCGACGCGCCCCGCTGGTACTGACCTTCAGCCCGACCCCAGGAGTGATCCATGTCCGAGCACTACCAAGGCGCCGTCGTCCGGGAGGCGCACGGGCCACTGAGCTTCGAGGACATCCCGCTGCGGGACCTGACCGGCGACGAGGTGCTGATCAGGGTGACCGCCTGCGGGCTGTGCCACAGCGACGTGCACTTCATGCACGGCACGTCCGGAACGGACTTCCCCTACCTGGTCGGCCATGAGGTGGCCGGCGTCGTCGAGGCCCTGGGACCGGACGCGACGGGCGTCGCGCCGGGTGAGAGCGTCGTCGTCGCGCCGATGGTGGCCTGCGGAGACTGCAGGCACTGCCGTTCGGGACGGCCGGAGGCGTGCGCGTCGAAGCTGCCGCGCCGGCCGAAGGTCACCCTCGGCGACGGCGCCGACGCGACCCCGGTGCTCGGCGTCGGCGGCCTGGCCGAACGGGTCATCGTCCCCGCCCGGCAGGCGGTCGCGATCGACCCGAGGGTGCCGCCGCGCGTCGCCGCGCTGCTCGGCTGCGGCGTGCCCAGCGGCTTCGGCGCGGCCGTCAACACCGCGGAGACCGGGCCGGCCGACGACGTGGTGGTCATCGGCTGCGGTGGCGTGGGGATCGCGGCCATCGCCGGGGCCGCGTACGCGCGGGCGCGGCGGATCATCGCGATCGACACCAATCCCGGCAAACTCGCCGTCGCCGAACGGTTCGGTGCCACCCACCTCATCGACGCGTCCCAGGAGGGCCCCGGCGAACGCGTCCGCGAGTTGACCGACGGCCTGGGCGCGGACGTCGTCCTGGACGCGGTAGGCGGGCCCGCCACCTTCGCGACGGCCGACGGCCTGCGGGCCCCCGGCTCGCGACTGGTGATCGTCGGCGCCCCCAAGCAGGGAGACGTGGCCGAGGTGCCGCTGCGCCGGCTGTTCCTGACCGGAGGGTCGATCAGGGTCTCCATCTGGGGAGACTGCGTCGCGGCACGGGACCTGCCGCTGCTCGCGAACCTCTATCTGGAGGGCCGCCTGCCGCTGGACGAGTACGTCTCGGGGACGTTCGAGCTCGCCGACGCGCAGAAGGGTTACGACCGGCTGCTGGCAGGAGAGGCGCTGCGCAGCGTGGTCGTTCCCTGAGGCCGTGGTTGACAAGTTGACATCCACGGCCGGACAATCGATTCAAATTCCGGACGAGTTGTCCGATAATTGACACACACTGAGGATCAGATGATGGCGACAGCCGATCTCCGCGCACCGCGCTCGCTCAACCACATCGCCTATCCGACGTGGGACTCCCAAGCCACGCACGACTTCTACACCGAGGTCCTCAAGTGCGAGCTGCTCACCGCGATCCAGCTGGACGAGGTGCCTTCCAACGGAGCCCGCACGCCCTACCTGCACACCTTCTTCGGGCTCGGCGACGGCAGCGCCATCGCCTTCTTCGAGGTCGAGGACATGCCCGACCCCGGACCCGACTCGGTGCCCTCCTGGGTGCGGCACATCGCACTCAACGTCGACTCCATGGAGGAGCTCAACGAGTGGAAGGCGCACTTCGCGGCCAAGGGCGTGGAGACGGTGGGCATCGTCGACCATGACGGGGTCTGGGAGTCGCTGTACCTCTTCGACCCGAACGGGATCCGGGTCGAGCTGACGTTCCAGACCCGCCCTCTCGACGACGCCGACGCGCGCGCGGGCGTCGAGACGCTGCGGAAGTGGACCGCGCGCGGGTAGCGCTCAGCCCGCCGATCCCACCCTGCCACATCCGCGCTGATCAGGAGCCGCCCCGTGCTGTCCCGCGAACTACTCCCCATACCGATGACGCCTGGTGGACGCCTGGACATCAACTCCGGCGTCGCCCGGATGAGCGGGAAGATCTGGGCCACCCTCTGGAAGAACGATCTGCGGCCGCCGTCGACCGCCGTGCTGATCGTGCACCCGGCGTCCAACTTCATCGGCCACTACGCCCTGGAAGACCTCGCCGCCCGCGGGGTGGCCGCGGTCGGGCTCGCCACACGTTACGTCGGCAACGACTCCGCGCTCATCATGGAGAACTGCCTCCTGGACATCGGCGCGGCGATCCGCCACCTTCGCGAGCTGGGCTACCAGCGGGTCGTCCTGGTCGGGAACTCCGGCGGCGGTGGGCTCGCCGCGCTCTACCAGGCGCAGGCGGAGAACCCCACCATCACCCACACCCCGGCCGGCGACCCTGTCGACGTGGCCGGGGCCGGGCTCATCCCGGCCGACAAGATCGTCATGGCCATGGCGCACCCCGGCCGTGCGGTCGTCTACACCGAGGGGCTCGACCCGGCCATCACCGACGAGCAGCGGCCCTTCGACCGGGACGCCTCACTCGACATGTTCGATCCCGCCAACGGCCCGGCTTACGGCGAGGAATTCGTCGAGCGTTACCGCCTCGCCCAGATCGACCGCAACCGCCGGATCACCGCCTGGGCGCGCGAGCAGATAGAAGCGCTTCGCGGGTACGTCCGAGAGTCGGCGGCGGGGGAGGCGAGGGAGAAGGTGGCCCCCGACGACCTCCCCTTCGTCGTGCACGGCACGGCAGCCGACCCGCGCTTCCTGGACCTGACCCTCGACCCGTCCGACCGGCGGCCCGGCACCCTGTGGGGCAGCCCATGGGCGGCCAACTTCCAGCCGGCGTCGCTGGGCCACCTCACCAGCCTGCGGTCCTGGCTGAGCCAGTGGAGCTACGACGACAGCCGGGCCAACGCCTACGTCGCCCTCCCAGAGGTGCAGGCGCCGGTCATGGTCGTCTACGGCTCAGCCGACTGCGCGGCCTTCCCCAGCCACGCCCGCACCATGTACGAGGCCGTCGCGCACGACAGGCGTGAGCTGGTCGAGATCAAGGGCGCGGACCACTACTTCCAGGGCCGCCCCGATCTGGCCGAGATCATGTGCGACCACATCGCCGAGTGGAGCAAGTGATGGGCATCCTCGACGTGGCCGTGGTCGGCGCAGGCCCGGTCGGGCTGACCGCGGCCCTCGCCCTGGCCAGGCGCGGCGCGTCCGTCACCGTCTTCGAGCAGGCCGACCGGCTCAGCACCGAGTGGCGGGCCTCGACCTTCCACCCGCCGACGATCGAGATCGCCCGCGACCTCGGCGTCGTCTCCACGATGCTGGAGGCCGGCATCGTCGCACGGAAGTACCAGGTGCACGATCGCCGCGACGGGCTGATCGCGGAGTTCGACTTCGGCATGCTCGCCGACGAGACCGCCTATCCCTTCAGACTGCAGCTCGAACAGTACAAGTACACACAGATCATCAAGGACGCGCTCAACGAATGCGCCACCCCGGTCGACGTACGGCTGGCCACGGGCGTGACGGACGTGAGCCAGGACGAGGACGAGGCGGTGCTCAGCACCGCCTCGGGAGAGCGGGTCGCGGCCCGCTGGGTGCTCGCCGCCGACGGTGCGCGGAGCACCATCCGCAAGGCGCTCGGGAGCACGTTCGAGGGGCTCACCTACGAGCACCGCTACCTGGTGCTGAGCATCGACTATCCGGTGGAGACGCTGCTGCCGGGCATCTGTGACGTCAACTACATCGCCGACCCGGTGGAACACCTGCTGATCCTCCGGGTGCCGGACGTCTGGCGGATCGTCGTCTCGGTGCCGCCGCACGTCACCACCGATGAGGCCCTCTCCGACCGGTACGTCGCGGACCGGCTGCGGGGCGTCTTCGGCGACCATCCCGAGTTGCCGCTGCGCGAACGGAAGATCTACTCCGTGCACCAGCGGGTGGCCGACACCTTCCGCAAGGACCGGGTGCTGCTGCTCGGCGACGCGGCGCACGTCAACAGCCCGATGGGCGGCATGGGCCTCAACGGCGGCATTCACGACGCCTTCGACCTGTCCATCCAGCTCAGCGCGGTGCTCCGCGGCGAGGCAGGCACCGACGTGCTGGACGCCTGGGCGCACCGCAGGCGCAAGGCCGCCGTCGAGGCGGTGCAGGAGCTCACGCACCGCACGACCACCGCCATGGCGGAGCAGGACGAGTCCGAGCGGCGCAAGTTCCAGCGGCAGATGTCGGAGATCGTGGCCGATCCGCTGCGCGCGCACGACTGGATGATGGACGCCGCGATGATCTCCAACGTACGCGCCCACGACCTGCCGCCGCGGGCCGGATGACCGGCGTACCGAAGGAGGGCCGATGGACTTCGAGCTGAGTGACGAGCAGCGCGACATCCGCGACACCGTGCGCGCCTTCGTCACCAAGGAGCTCCTCCCGCTGGAGGAGGACTTCCTCCGGCTGGTGCGCGACGGCGGCGCGCGGTTGCCCCGGGAAGAGGAGCGCCGGCTGCGCGCCAAGGCACGCCGGTTCGGCTTCTGGGGGCTCAGCACGCCCGAGGAGTACGGCGGGATGGCGCTTCCCGCGGTCACCCAATCGCTGATCCACGCCGAGCTGGCCAAGACCTGCGTCCCCTTCCGCTTCGGCGGGGAGGCCGACAACATCCTGTACGGCGCCGACGCGGCCCAGCAGGAGGAGTACCTGAAGCCGACGATCGAGGGCGAGCG
Organism: Nonomuraea mesophila; assembly: GCF_004352805.1. Taxonomy (NCBI): domain Bacteria; kingdom Bacillati; phylum Actinomycetota; class Actinomycetes; order Streptosporangiales; family Streptosporangiaceae; genus Nonomuraea; species Nonomuraea mesophila. Next base: position 14,189 of record NZ_SMLD01000022.1, on the reverse strand, counting down.
CCTCGGCTGTTTCGCGCTGACCGAGCCGGGCGCGGGGTCCGACGCCGGGGCGATCAGCGCCTATGCGCGGCGGGACGGCGACGACTGGCTGATCAACGGCGAGAAGACCTTCATCAGCAACGGCCACGAGGCCGACTACGCGATCGTCATCGCGCTCACCGACCGGGACAAGGGCGCCCGGCACGGCGCGACCGCGTTCCTCGTGGACCGTGAGGCCGGCTGGACCTCCTCGCCGATCAGCACGATGGGCAGCTGGCACCAGCCCGCGTCGCTCACCTTCGACGACGTACGAGTGCCGGCCGGCAAGGTCCTGGGCGAGGTCGGCGGCGGGTTCCAGCTGGCCATGCGGTGGGTCGGCAAGGGCCGCTACGTGATCTCCGCGCAGTGTGTCGGCATCGCCGAGCGCTGCCTGCGGATGGCGGTGGACTACGCCGGCCTGCGCGAGACCTTCGGCCGCAAGATAGGCCAGAACCAGGCGATCCAATGGATGATCGCCGACTCCGAGACCGAACTCGAAGCGGCCCGCTGGCTGGCCCTCCGCGCCGCCTGGGACGTCGACCGGGGGGCCGACGCCAGACACGCGTCGGCCATGGCGAAGCTCTTCTGCACCGCGATGGTCGGCCGGGTCGTGGATCGGGCACTCCAGATCCACGGCGGGATGGGCTATACCAAGGAGCTTCCCCTCGAAGGCTGGTATCGCGCCGTCCGGGCGATGCGCATCTTCGAAGGCACCGATGAGGTGCAGCGGCTCATCCTTTCGCGCGACCTGTTGCGCGGCCATACCCGAATCGGAGGCCACCTTGCCTGACTCCACCGACCGCACGATGAGCGTTGCCACGGCCCTGCGCGCCGCGGCCGAAGTGGTGGGCGACCGGCCCGCGGTGATCCAGGGCGATCGATCCGTCGGCTACGCCGAACTGGACGCCCGCTCCTCGCGGCTCGCCGGGGTGCTGGCGGAGCGCGGGGTCGGCCCCGGCTCGACCGTCGCGATCTCCCTGTACAACTCGTTCGCGTACCTGGAGATCATGTACGCCGTCTTCAAGCTGGGCGCGCAGCCGGTCAACATCAACTACCGCTATCTCGCCCCAGAGCTGCACTACGTGCTCGACTACACCGACGCGGCCGCGTTCGTCTATGACAGCAGCCTGGCCGCCCAGGTCCAGCAGATCGACGGCGACCTCCCCAAGCTGGGCCTGTTCCTGGAAGCCGGATCGGCCACCGAGCCGCCCGCACCGGCGGTGTCCTTCGCGTGGGCGGCCGAGCACGGCCCGGTCCACGAGGCGGTCGACACCGGCTCGCCGCACGGCATCATCCTGCTCACCGGCGGCACGACCGGCCGGCCGAAGGGCGTCGTCTGGGACCGTGACGGGCTGCTGGGCATCATCGCCTCGGTCTTCCGCCAGCACGGACTCCCGGCGCCGGAGACGCCGGACGACGTGCGGGCGCGGGTCCGCGAGCTGCACGAGAGGGGCCTCGCCCCCACCGTGCTGCCGATGTCGCCGCTCATCCACGGCACCGGCCTGCTGCAGACGCTGCGCAGCCTGTACGGCGGCGGCACGATCTGCTTCTGCACCTCCAAGTCACTCAACGCGGACGAGGTGTGGCGGACCGTCCAGCAGCACGCGGTCACCGACATGGTCATCGTCGGTGACGCGTTCGGCCGCCCCCTGGTGGACTCCCTGGCCGCCGCCGAGAGCTCCGGAAAGCCGTACGACATCAGCAGCCTGCGTACCATGACCAGCTCCGGCGTCATCTGGAGCGCCGACGTCAAGCGCCGGCTGCTGCGGCACGGCAACGACCTGACCCTGATCGACAACATCTCCGCCTCCGAAGGCGGCCCGTTCGGGATGGCCGTGGCACGCTCGGAGGCCGACCTGGCGGACGGGCGGTTCACACTCGCCCCCGTGGCCAGGGTCCTGGACGAGAACGACCAGGACATCAAGCCGGGCACCGGTCAGATCGGCATCCTGGCCAGCGCCGGACCGCAGCCGGTCGGATACCTCAAGGACCCGGAGCGGACGGCCAGGGTCTGGCGGGTCGTCGACGGCGTCCGCTACTCGGTGCCGGGAGACCTCGCCTCGCTGGACGCGGACGGGAAGCTGATCCTGCTGGGCCGGGGCGACGGCGTGATCAACACCGGGGGCGAGAAGGTCTTCCCCGAGGAGGTCGAAGAGGCGCTGCTGACCCACCCGAAGGTCACCGACGCGGTCGTCGTCGGCGTCCCGGACCCGCGCTGGGGCCAGATCGTGGTGGCCGTCGTCGCCCCGGCGAGCGCGCTCGCCGACATCGAGGACGAGACGCTGAGCCGCCTCGTGGCCGAGCGGCTCGCCGGATACAAGCGCCCGCGCCGGGTCGTCCGGGTCGACTCGCTCCACCGGAGCCCGGCCGGCAAGATCAACCGCGCGTCGGCCCGTGAAGTGGCCACCCGCCACCTGCAAGCAGAGGAGACAGCGTCGTGACCGGCATACCGTTCCCGATCGAGCAGGGCCACGTGCGGGCCTTCGCCCGCGCCCTGGGCGAGGACACCGACGCGGTCCCGCCCACCTTCCCGATCGCCTTCGCCCAGTTCGATCCGGACTGGGGGCTGCGGATGCGCCCCGGCGCGCCCTGGAACGGCTCCGGCAGCGGGCCCGGCGTGTCATCGGGCGGAGCCGGCGGCCTGCACGCCGAGCAGGAATTCGAATACTTCCGCCCGATCCGGGTCGGAGAGACGCTGACGGCCCGCAAGCGCGAGGGCCGGACGTGGAGCAAGACCGGCGGGCGCGGCGTACTCAACTTCGCCGAGCGGCACGTTGACTTCTACGACGCCGACGAAGAACTGGTCGCCCGCTCGACCACGGTCTCGGTTACGGTCACCCCCAAGACCGACGACACCCCGGAGGCAGGCCGATGACCGCGACAACCGACCAGGAAGTACGTCAGGTCGTCGTGACGGACCTCAAACGCACGCAGATCGTGATGTACGCCGGCGCCGGCGGAGACTTCAACCCGCTGCACACCGACGAGCCGTTCGCCACCCGGATCGCCGGCCACCCGACCGTCATGGCCCACGGGATGCTCACCATGGGTCTGGCCGGCCGCGTGCTGACCGACTGGTTCGGGCACGAGAACATCCGGCGTTACCGGGCCCGGTTCAAGGCGCCCGTCTGGCCCGGCGACACCATCACCGCGACGGCGACCGTCACCTCGGTGGACACGGTCGACGGGCAGCGGCGCGCCGAGCTCACCCTCTCGGCGGTGAACGCGGCGGGCGTGGAAGTGCTGTCCGGCAGCGCCACCGCGATCGTCGCCGACCAGGAGGAGAAGGCGTGATGGACATCACCGCGCTCGACGCGATCGACGTGCACACCCACGTGCAGATCTCCGTGCACGACACTCCGGGGTCCGGTGACGACAGGTTCTCGGCGATGGCCGACTACTTCAAGGCCGGCGCGGTCCAGAGGTTCACCGTGCCCATGATCGCCGAGTACTACCGCGAGCGGAACATGGCGGCGATCGTCTTCGGCGTCGACTCCATGCACGTCAGCGGCAAGGAGCAGTCTCCCGGCAACGAGGAGATCGCCGAGCAGGCGGCCCTGCACAGCGACGTGCTCATCCCGTTCGCGAGCATCGATCCGCATCGCGGCGCGGCGGGGGTGCGGGCGGCGCGGCGGCTGATCGAGGAGCACGGCGTCCGCGGCTTCAAGTTCCATCCCACCTCGCAGGGCTTCTTCCCGAACGACCGGATGGCCTATCCGCTCTACGAGGTCATCGCCGGGCACGGGCTGACCGCGCTCTTCCACACCGGCCAGACCGGCGCGGGCGCGGGCACCCCGGGCGGCGGCGGGCTGCGGTTGAAGTACTCCAACCCGATGCACATCGACGACGTGGCCGTCGACTTCCCCGATCTGCAGATCATTCTCGCGCACCCGTCGTTCCCCTGGCAGGACGAGGCGCTGTCGGTCGCCATGCACAAGCCGAAGGTGTACATCGACCTGTCCGGGTGGTCGCCGAAGTACTTCCCGCCACAGCTGGTCCAGTACGCGAACACGCTGCTCAAGGAGAAGGTGCTCTTCGGCTCCGACTTCCCGATGATCACTCCGGAGCGCTGGCTGGCCGACTTCGCCAAGATCGCCATCCGGGACGAGGTCCGCCCGAAGATCCTCAAGGAGAACGCGGCCAGACTGTTCGGGCTCGGTTAGGGAGGTCGCGATGCACTGCACAGGTCCCTTCGACAGGACCGTCGACGTGGCCGTACTCGGTCTGGGCGACGCGGGCGCGGTCGCCGCGGTGACCGCGCACGACGAGGGCGCCGAGGTGCTCGTCATCGAGAAGCAGCGGGCCGACGACCACCGGCCCAACAGCCGCTACGCCGCCGGCTACTTCCTCGTGCCGCAGGACGTGGACGGCGCGGTGGAATACCTGTCCGCGATGTACGCGGTCAACGGTGAGCTGCCCCTGATCGATCCCGCCCTCATCCGCACCTGGGCGGAGGAGACGGCGGCCAACCCGGCCTGGCTCGACGCGCACGGCGGCACGTACCAGAAGACGAACATCCATGGCGAGCACCCCTCCCTGCCCGGTCACCAGTCGATCACGGTCTACAAGGCGCAGCCCACGACCGCCCCCGACGGCTACACCGGCTGCCCGATGCACGGCTTCCTCCGGGACCTGGTGGCCGAGCGCGGGATCGAGGTCCGGTACGCCACGGCGGCCAGGAGGCTGCTCACCGACGACCACGGCGCGGTCGTCGGGGTGGAGACCGAAGGCGCGGACGGAACGCAGCGGATCGGCGTGCGTCGCGGCGTCGTACTGGCGGTCGGCGGTTACGAGGCCAGCGAACGGCTCAAAAAGCACTACCTGCCCGTCACCCCGGTGCATTTCTACGGCACCGAGCACAACACCGGTGACGGCATCACCATGGCGGCCGATATCGGCGCGGAGCTGTGGCACATGAATGTCTGGCCAGGTCATTTCGTGGCGAGATTCCCCGGCGCCGGATACACCGGGGGAACGGCCGTCGACCTGTGGGGATCGGGCCGCTTCGGACCGGCCGAGGGCGTGACGCCCCCCGGCTCGATCTTCGTCGACGGGTCGGGCCGGCGATTCATCCGCGAGCCGGGCAAGCAGCACACCGCCCATCTGGCGCTTTTGGCGATGGACGCCGATCAGCTCACTTACCCCCGGATTCCGACGTGGTGGATATTCGATCAGGCCCGTTTCGAGCGGGCGGCGCTGGTCCCCACCTACTCGGGCCCCGCCGGACCGGTCCAGGACTACACCTGGAGCGCGGACAACGTGGCCGAACTGCGGCGCGGCTGGATCCAGTCGGCCGAGTCGATCCCCGAACTGGCCCGCGCCTGCGGGCTCGACCCGGAGGTGCTGGAGCTGACGGTCTCCCGCTACAACGAGCACTGCGCGGCGGGCGTCGACGCCGACTTCGGCCGCGACCCCGGCACCCTCACGCCGATCAGCGGTGATCGCTATTTCGCGGTCCCGCTGTGGCCGGGCGGCTCGCATACGGCCGGCGGGCCGCGCCGTGACGCGAAAGCCCGGGTGGCCTCGATTCACGGAGGTTGGATAGACAATCTGTACTCCGCCGGTGAGCTAGGATCAATGCACGGCCTGCTTTATCCGACGGGTGGCGGCAGTATCGCCGAATGTCTCGCGTTCGGCCGGATCGCTGGGCGTAATGCCGCAGCAAACCGGACCGTCGGAAGTTGACTCTCATGCGACGAGTGATATCAGGCCTGATCGATATCAGCATAATGCGCGTTGTAAAACTGACAGCGGTAGGGATGGCTTGACGTGAGCACTGGTGATCGCGCCGGCGACAGCGGGAGTCAGGGCAGCGGGTCCCAGACCTTGGATCGGGGTCTGAAACTGTTGGAGCTGCTCGCCGTGGAAGACCGTGACATGACCGTCGCGGAGCTGGCCACGTCGTTGGGCATGCACCGCCAGGCGGTCTATCGGCTGCTCACCACGCTGCGCAACCACCGCCTCGCCGCCGAGGGCAGCTCGGGCCGCTACCGGCTCGGGCTGGGCGTGATCCAGCTGGCCAGGCAGGCCAACCCGCAGTTGCGGCGCGCGGTCGTCCCCTACCTGCGGACGCTGGCCGAGGAGCTCGGCGTCACCACGCAGTGCGTCGTGTCGGAGGGCGCCGACGCCGTGGTGCTGGCGGTGGTCGAGCCGTCCGACGCGGTCTTCCACCTGTCCCAGCGCAGCGGCGCCCGCCATCCGCTCGACCAGGGGGCCAGCGGTCTGGCCATCATGCTGGCCAGACCGCCCGAGACCGACGACCCGGCCGGGGTGGTCGAGGCGCGGGAGCGCGGATATGCGGTGTCACGCGGAAACCTGACACCGGGCGCGGTCGGCATAGCGGTGCCCCTCTACGACCGTGACGGGCATTCGCTGGAGGCGAGTCTCGGCATAGTGTCGATGGTCGACCTGGACGTCGAGCGCACCGCCAAACGCCTGCTCGCCACCGCGGAGCAGATCACCGCCCGCGTGTAGCGGTCCGAGCCGAACCCGCGGGGCGGCCCGCGGACGAGTCCGAAGACGCTGAAGAACGGCGACTTAATTGGCGCAATGGCGATTCTGAACGACCGCACTCTCTCCATTGAAAGACCGAGATTGACATACCGAAATCCGCTGTGTCGTTCGCTACTCCGCGCTGATCGACTCCGGCGCAGCATCGGTGCGCTTGCGCGATGGCCGACCGCGACGGGTTCGGAGAGCAGGCGGATGCCCGCCCGCCGCTCCACCTGTCCGGCCTGGGTGTGCGGCGTGGCGGCGCGGTGGAAGGGTCGCTGAGGCGGTCAGGGGCCGCCGCCGCAACCACCGCCGCACCCTCCGCCGTGGCCGCCACCACCGCCACCACCGCCGCCTGAGGCGCGTGTGTTCCGGAACGAGAAGTACTCAGACCGCGGCGGCCTGCTGAGAGCGGTTTTCAGTTCCTCGCGGCGCGAACCGTACAGGGCGATCGCGACGGGGCCTTCGGCGGTGTTACGGGGATTGTCCCGCTCGGCCGCTTCAAGAATGTCACGCACAGGGTGGGCACCAACAGCGGTGTCACGCCCGCGCGATCCTTCAGACAGGCCAGTTCGTAGGAGACGAGTTCGCGTGGGCGGAACGCGGGCACGGCCGCCTCGCAGGCGGCGATCCGGCGCGCAAGCGGCCATCTCCCACAAGGAGCGCTTCCTCAGGCCGGACCGACGCCCAGGGCCCGGCGGATGGTGGCGGGGTCGTCCAGGGTGTCGAGCATGGCGCGGGCGAGGTCGCCCCGGGTCAGGCTCCAGCCGGAGAGGTTGGCCTCCATCGCCGTACGGTAGCGGCCCGAGGGCGGGTCGTCGGTGAGGTAGGGCGGCCGCAGCACCGTCCAGTCGGTGTCGCTTGCCGCGAGGACGTGCTCCATGCGCTCCAGATCGCGGTAGACGTGACGATAGATCATCCGCACCAGAGGCAGGATCGTGAGGCGATGCCACCACGGCTCTCCCGCCCCGCCGCGCAGCACCGGCTGCGCGCTGATGGCGACGATCCTCCGCACTCCTGCCTCGGTCATGGCCTGCGAGATCGCCGCGACCGCGGTCGAGCAGACCGAGGTCGTGGTACGCCCGCGTGGCCCCAGCGCGGACAGAACGGCGTCGTGTCCGGCCAGGAGCGGGACCAGCGATGGGAAGTCGAAGATGTCGGCCACGACGGTGTCCGCGAGATCTCCCGGCGTGCGCACCACCGCCGTCACCTGATGGCCGGCCGCCCGTGCCTGGCCGACCAGTTCGCGTCCCGTGCCGCCGCTGGCCCCGAAGACGACGAGCTTCATCGGGCACCCTCCGCCCGGCGCAGCAGGGTGGCGACGGCGTTGACCGCGACCGCCAGACGGGGCAGGACGGGATGGCCGCCGCCGTCGGCGCGCAGGCTGACCCGGAGCGCATGCTGATGTGACACGCCACCTCCATAGTTCAAATAGCTGAACTGTTTGATTTTTTGAACTGTATACTCCCTCCTCATGTCCAGCAACTCCGAGGCCGCCCGGCGCGAGATCCTCGAACTGATCCCGCAGGTGGCCGTCTATTTCCGCCGGCACCCCGCGCCGGGCATGCCCGACGACCTGCGCACCGTCTTCGAGAGCCACTCCCTCACCCGGCGCCACGGCGCGGTTGTCACGCAGCTCGGTATCGAGTCCCCCCTGACCGTCTCCGAACTGGCCGCCCGGCTGGGCGTCTCCCTGCCCAACGCCAGCGACCTGGTGAGCGACCTGTGCCGGGCCGGCTTGGCCGACCGCGCGCCCGACCCGGCCAACCGGCGGCGCACCCTCGTCCACCTCAGCTCCGAGCATCGCGCTGCCGTGGAGGAGTTCCTTCACATGCGGGCAGCCCCGCTGCTGCGCGCGATGGACACGCTCACGCCGCGGCAGCGGGAGGGTTTCCTGGCCGGGCTACGCGCGTGGGCGGCCGAAGTCGCCGATTGAGGATGAGCCGTTCGGCGTCTGAGAACGCCACCGCCGCCGGTGACGCCCGCCATCAGCGCGGGTGCCCGGGCATCACGGGCGGTTCGGGCAAGGTGAGGGCCGAATGGGCCGGTCGCCCCGCTGAGGAGGGGATGGCGGTGAGCTTGCGCAGCCTGTCGTTGCGCTGCTCCAGGGCCTCGGCGGTGGTGGGGAAGAGCGTTGCGCCGCCCTCGCCGACCAGCCCTTGGTTCAGGGTCACGAACGCGCGGGTTCCTTGTTCGTAGGCGGCGAAGCCCGCGGTGTGGTCCCGGCCGGCCAGGGAGTGGGCGAGCATGTACGCGCCGACGAGCGCGAGGCTGGTGCCCTGTCCGGTGAGGAAGGAGGGTGCGTGCGCGGCGTCGCCCACCAGTGCGACCCTGCCGCTGGACCAGCGGGGCATGCGGATCTGGGCGACGGCGTCGAAGAACACGTCGTCCGCGTCGCGCATGGCGGCCAGCATGCCCGGGACCTCCCATCCCGCGTCGGCGAAGACCTCGGCGAGCAGCTTGTGCTGGGCCTCCGGGTTCGGGAAGGCGTCGAACGGCGGTTCCGGACGGGCGAAGTTCAGGAAGGCGTGCACTCTGCCGTCGTCCCTCGTGGCGTACAGAGCCGCGGCCCGGCCCGGGGTGTTCCACATCACGGTCTCGTGGGAGAGCCCGAAGGTGTTGCGCATCGTGAACACGGCGAAGCAGTAGCCGAGGTACCGGTGGAACTGCTCCTCGCGGCCGAACAGCCTCTCCCGCGTACGGGAGTGCATGCCCTCCGCGCTGAGCACCATGTCGAACCTGCGGCCGCCGCCCCCGTGGAAGGTGACGTCGACCCCGTCGCCGGACTGGCCGAGGGTCTCGATGGAGTCGTTGAACAGGAACTCCACGTCGTCACGGACCGCGGCGTAGAGCGCCTCGGTCAGGTCGCCGCGCCACACCTCCAGGTCCCGCCCCGCGACGCCGCCGGTGACGTTGTGCGGGTGGACGGAGGCCACCTCGCCGCCGTCCTCGTTCAGGAAGGTGAGCCGCCGCAGGTCGATGTGCGCGTCCTGCAGCCGCGGCAGGATGCCCATCCTCCGGATGACCTCCAGCGCGGTGCCGCGCACGTCGATGGGGTAGCCGCCGGCACGAACCGTGCCCGCTCTCTCCACCACCGTGACGTCGTATCCATAGCGGTTCAGCCAGAACGCGAGCGTGGGGCCGGCGATGCTGGCGCCCGACACCAGGACCGTGCGCCTCGGCGCAGTACGGTTATACGTCATTCTTTGACTCCTTTGTCCAGCTTTCGGACGGTCAACAGGGACAGCACCGCGATGGCGCCGCCGATGACGAAGCCGGTGATGAAGGCCGATTCGGTGGGGATGTCCGATCCGGCGGGGATCCCGGCGGTCAGGAAGGCGCCGCCGACCTGCGCGCCCGCGGCGAAGGCGACCACGCGAATCACCAGAAGCAGGCTGGTCGCGGTGCCGGTGTCGCCGTGGCTGACCGCGGTGGCGGTCTTGACGACCACCGCCGTGACGCAGACGCCGCTGGCCAGGGCGACCAGCACCTTGCCGACGACGAGGTGCCAGACCTCCCCGTGGAGGAACACCAGGGCGAGCAGCGCCGTGATCATGCAGATGACTCCGACGGTGACCGCGGGACGCGAGCCGAAACGCCGCACCGCGACCCCGGCGACCGGCCCGGCGACCGCCGCCGCCACGGCCCCGGGCAACAGGTAGAAGCCGATGTCGGTGGCGCTGGCGCCGAAGCCGTACCCGTCGCCGGTCACCGCGAGCAGCTGCGGAACGAGATACATCGACAGCGAGGTGCCCAGGCAGACGGCGAAGGTGATCGCGTAGGAGCTCCAGACCGCCGGCTGCGCGAGCAGGCGCAGATCGACCATCGGCGCCCGGGACCGGCGTTCGACGGCGACCCATCCGGCCACGAGGACGCCCAGCAACACGACGAGGGCGCCGAGCGCGATCGGCTGGCTGCCGGCCTCGGGCACGATCGCGAGCACCAGCATGAGTGTCAGCAGGATGCCGCTCATGAGAAGCAGGCCCGGCCAGTCGATCCTGGAGTCCGGCCGGCCCGGCGGGTCGTCCGGCACCAGCCTGTGGAGGAGCAGGGTCGCCACGGCGGTCCCGATCGTCGGAATCGCGAACATCCAGTGCCGGGACAGCCCCTCCGCGATCGGCCCGGCGATCAGCGTGCCCAGCATGCCGCCGGCCAGGAACGACCCGCTGACCACCCCGATGGCCACCGAGGACTCTCCCTCGGAGAGGTACTTGCGCACCAGGATGAACGAGAGCGGCATCGCGCCCAGCATCGCGCCCTGCAGCACCTGACCGAGCAGCAGCACCGGCAGGCTCGGCGCGAGCGAGGACACCAGGCCACCGGCCACCACCACCCCCATCAGCCGGATCATGACCCGTTTCCCGCCGAAACGGTCACCGAGGTTGCCCGTGATGGGCAATAGGAGGGCACCGGTGATGAGCATCGCGATGCTCAGCAGCGCTCCTTCGGCAGGTGTCAGCGACAGCTCCCGCTGCAACAGCGGCAGCGTCGGCGACACCGCCGACTCCAGGGCGCCGGTGGAGATGGCCAGCAAGCCGAGAGCCGCGACGGCGGCCTTCCCGATGCGGACCGGGGAAACCTCAGTGGTGCTCATGAACGTCCTCTCCTCGTGGCCGGGCGAGTAGGTCGTCGGCGTACGCGATGGGCGGGGGCCGGTCGTCGATCGTGGCGGTTCGTGGAGGGCTTCATCACAGGGCTCCGTCGGCGATCGCCGCGAACGCGGTCAGGGTGGTGGTGCCGGCCGTGAAGCAGTCGTCGCCGGCGGGCGCGTCGTCACGCCGCAGCCGGGTGGTGGGGGCGGTGCCGTGGCCGACGCCTACGAACAGCCCGCCAGGAAGGGGATCGGTTCGGTCGTGGCCGCCGGCACGTCGCGTACGGACGCGCGGCCGTGACCGGTCACGGCCACGCGTCCGTACGCGACGCGTGGCCGGTCACGACCGGCACGACGACCGCTGCCACCAGCACGGCGAGACCTGGGTGCACCTGGCACAGCGCGCCCGCGGCTGCTCCGACGGTGATGAGAGCGACGGAGGCGATCCGACGCCGCCCAGCAGACCCGTACACCGGCGGCTCCAGCCTGGGGCGGCAGCGCGCAGCACCCGGCAGCCCGTCACGAAGGTGAGGGCGAGCATCGGACCGAGCGGGGTCACATGCCGTCGCACAGCGGGTCGTTCAGCCGAGTGCCGGAGCGGCCACCGGAGGAGCGCTGCGGCCTGGGGCACGTCGTGTGGAGAGGCTCGTCGGTCGGTGGCGGCTGTCGACCGGCCATGTCGTTCACATCCCGTTCTATGGCACGTGGTGGGTGGCGTGGTGAGCGGCGAGGACGTCGCCGCCGAAGTCGGTCTCCGGGTCCCGCCATACGGCATGGGCGTGGTCGGCGCCGCGGTGGACGTTGGTCCACTCGACGAGCAGCCGTGGTCCCTGCAGGCGGTAGTAGTGCGGCTCGCCCGCCGTGGTGGAGCCGGCCCAGGCGAGGTGCACGGCGTCGAGCGCCGCCGGGTCGTCGTAGCGGGGGAGCGGGGACACCCCGTCCGGGACCCGGCCGAGGTAGGTGCCGAGCAGGGCGCGCAGCAGTTCCCGCTGTGCGGTGTCGAGCTCCGCGCCCGGCACGCCCTTGGGCGTCGGAGTGAGGGCCAGCGCCTGCCGGTCCGCACCGTACAGGCCGGTGGCCGGCTGATCGGCACGGTCCGGGGTGTGCCGGCTGCGGCGCCAGAGTTCACGGCGGGTCAGTACGCGATCGTCGATCCGGGCGCTGTTGCCCGCCACGACGTCGTCCGGGGGGCGCGCCAGCAGCACCGCGCGGGCGGCGAGCTCGGGGTGCAAGGAGCGGACCAGTTCGCGGGCGAGGTCCTCTGCCGCCCCCAGCGGGCGCAGCGTCGCCCCGCCCAGCAGCGGCGACGCGGCAGGGTCGGCGCCCAGGAAGCACGGCGTGGTGGCGGCGACGCGCCCGTCCACCACGAGGTGGTTGAGCGAGACATGGTGGCCGCCGAACCGCCATCCCCACGGCCGCGGCCCGCCGGGCTCGCCGAAGATGCGCAGGTAGTACATGCCGGGGTCGCGGGTACGTTCCCGCCCCCAGTTCACCGAGAAGCCCTCGACGCGGTCGAGCACGTTCTCCAGGCCGAGCACGGTGGCGACGGTGGTGTACCCGGCCTCGGACAGTCCGCTCGCGACCAGCCGCATCACCAGCCGGTGCTGGGCGGGGCGCTGCTGGTGGAAGGTGAGGCCGCCGTGGTCGGTGGGCGTGTAGAACCAGCGGGTGCGTTCGTCCTCGGCGCCGGCGCCCGGTGGCGGCGCGACCGCCATCCTGCGCTGGTCGGCGTCGAGGCTGTCCAGCCAGGCCAGGGCCGCTTCGGCCATCCGGTTCGCGACCTCGCGGCCGGGGTCGGTCATCGCTGTCGCCCGGCGGACCGCGTACGGCTCGAACACCGCCACGGACACGAGGGCGAAGAGCGAACCGGCCGGCGTGACGTGGCCGTACACCCTCGCCGCGCGTCATGTGCCGACCGGAGCGGGGCGGCCGGGAGGCCGCGACCCGCCCGGCGAGACTCGCGCAGCGTCTGCCGGCGGCGGGCGTGCGTCGCGTCGCTCACCTTGCCGCCACTCCGAGGAACTCGCCGATGTAACCGGCGATCGGTTTCGCGAACTCCATCGCGATCGCGTGGCGCCCATTCTCGATCGAACGCAGCCGGGCGTTCGGCATCCGCTCCTGCATCAGGAGGGCGGCGGAGTAGGGCGCCAGCAGGTCCTCCGTGCCGTGCACGATCAGCGTGGGTGCGGTGATCTCCCCCAGGCGGTCGCGGACCTCGTGCGGCCGGGCGGCGTCGTGGCGGCGGTCGGCCTTGTCGGGGTCACGGTAGGTGAGCGTCTGGGCGGCCCGATTGTGGAGCTCGGCCTGGCCTTCGGGCGTGACGAAGAAGTCCTTGACCGCCTTCTGCCGGTCGTCGTGGGACAAGTCGAACAGTTCCCCGACGTTCTGCGGGCACAGCGCGAAGCTCGGCGTGGTGGCGATCAGGACGAGGGAGGCGACCCGCTCGGGGTGCCGGAGCGCGGTGTGCTGTACGACCGCGCCGCCGAAGGAGGTGCCGAGCAGATGCGCACGCTGGAGCCCGAGCGCATCCAGCAAGGCGGCGAGGTCATCGGCGAGGTCGCCCATCGTGTACGGGACCGGCGGGTTCACCGTGATCCCCGAGTCGCGTTGATCGTAGGAGATCGCACGTATGCCCGGGTCGAGGTGCGAGCGGAGCGTGGCGTACTGCGTACGGTCGCTCTCGCCGCCATGGACGAGCACGAGCGGCACGCCACTGCCGCCATCGTCGATGAGTCCGACTTCGAGATCGCCGGCCCGAATGGTCGTGGCCGGCTCGGCCGGCTCGTCCGCTACCTGATGCATGGCCATTGCTGGCCCCCTTTGTCGAAGCCTAGATGGACATCCCTCTGAATTGAGAGAACTGTATCAGTTCGGTCCTTGCTTAGGGAGACCCGCATCACACACGATCCGATGTCGAGCCAGGCGTTTACGACGCACTCCTGCCCGGAACGGTACATCCTTGCTGTTCATCGCCGTTATGGTGCGAACTGCCTCGGCGCGGTACAACCTGACGTGCGGACGCCGTGGCGGAACCTTACGCGCGCCCGCCTCCGGCCCGGCGTCAGGAGGTGATCAGCCCGCCCGCGCC